>CAMDPZ010000003.1 GCA_945905765.1 Nitrospira lenta | reverse complement strand
ACACGGGAGCCGATCCCGCAGAGGACTTCATAGGGGATCGTGCCGATCAATCCTGCCACTTCATCAGCTCCGATGGATTCTGTTCCCTGCTGACCAATGAGAGTGACGGTCTCGCCGATCTGTACCGAGGGGAGGTCCGTGACATCCACCATAATCATGTCCATGCAGACCAGCCCGACGATCGGGGTTCGCTTGCCTTGAATCAACACAAACCCGCGATTGGAGAGTTGTCGGCTATAGCCGTCCGCGTAGCCGATGGGAAGGACTGCAATTCTCGCCGGTCGTTTGGCGACGAAGGTTCTGTTGTAGCTGACAGTTCCACCTTGCGGAATCGTTCGCAGTTGGGCAATCGTGGTTCGCAGCGAGAGGACTGGCTTAAGCGCAGGCGCATGAACTGAGGCAGGCAGGGTGTGGTAGCCGTAGAGCATGATGCCGGGGCGCACGAGCGAAAAGTGGGCCTCGGGAAACCGGACGATGGCGGCGCTATTGGCCGCATGCACCAAGGGGATGGTGAGGCCTCGCAGGCGGACTTGCTCCAGCATGGCATGGAATGCGCCAAGCTGCCGTTCCGTGAAGGCGCTGTCTTCTCCATCTGCGTCGGCCAGGTGCGTCATGACTCCCTCGATCTGGAGGGGGCTACGCAAGATCTGGTCGTCGAGAATGGCTGGCAGCTCGTCCATGGAAAGCCCTAGCCTTCCCATGCCTGTTTCGACCTTGAGATGGATCTGGTAGGGGGCCGGATGAGCGCGAACGGCCTTGGCCAGGGCGGGCAAGATGCGCCCATCGCTCACGACCGGGGTCAATCGGTGAGCCACCAGGTCGGCGATCTGCTCCTCGAAGAGCGCGCCGAGGATGAGGATCGGCGCGTTGAGGCCGGCTTGGCGGAGTTCGATGCCTTCATCAAGGGAGGCGACGGCAAATCGTTCGACTCCCTGTCGGGCCAGCGCTTGCGCGATGGTGATAGCGCCATGCCCATAGGCATTGGCCTTGACGATCGCCAGGACCTTGCAGGAAGGGGACAGATAGCCGGTGATACACGAGAGATTATGGGCGAGTGCCGCGAGATTGACGGTGGCGTAGGTAGGTACCAAGGTGGAAATGGCGGTCAGACTTCCATGATTTCGTGTTCTTTTTTCTTGACCACGTCGTCGACTTTTTGAATGTATAGATCGGTCAGCTTCTGGGTGTCGATTTCGGCTTTTCGCAGATCGTCTTCGGTGAGCTTGCCATCCTTTTGCAGTTTCTTCAACTCTTCGTTGCCATCGCGACGAAATCCTCGCACGACCACTTTCGTATCTTCGCCGTGCTTTTTGCAGATCTTGCCGAGGTCTTTGCGGCGCTCTTCGGTGAGGGGCGGCAGGGGAATGCGAATGATCTTTCCGTCGTTGGACGGGGTCACGCCGAGGGTTGACCCTGCCAGGGCCTTTTCAATTTCCTTGATGAGGGCCGGCTCCCAGGGTTGGATCGTGATGAGGCGCGCTTCCGGGGTCGAGATATTGGCCACCTGTTTGAGCGGGGTCATCGTGCCATAGTAGTCCACCCGCACGCCGTCGAAGAGGGCCACTGAGGCTCGTCCTGTTCGCAGGCCGGCTAAATCGCGCTTGAGATGTTCCAGCGCGGACTCCATCTTTTCCGTGATTTTCTGGTGTATGGCGGCAGGATTGGACATGCGAGACTCCCGGGAAAATTACCGGCGATCGGGCGTGACGACGGTGCCGATCGCTTCGCCTGTGGCGACGCGTTTGAAGTTGCCTTGTTCTTTTAAGTTGAACACGATGAGCGGCAGATTGTTATCCATGCAGAGACTGATGGCCGTGGCATCCATCACCTTCAAGTTCTGATTCAAGATCGCGAGGAAGGAAATGGTCTGATACTTTGTCGCGGTGGGGTTCTTGACGGGGTCGGCGTCGTAGATGCCGTCGACCTTGGTCCCCTTCATGATGACCTGGGCGCCGATTTCCATCGCCCGGAGCGCGGCGGCGGTATCGGTCGAAAAATAGGGATTTCCTGTGCCGCCGGCGAAGATGACGACGCGTTTTTTTTCAAGATGACGAATGGCCCGGCGGCGGATATAGCCCTCGGCCAGTTGGCGCATTTCGATCGCGGATTGGACGCGGGTCATGACGCCGATGCGCTCAAGCGCGTTTTGCAAGGCCAGGGCGTTGAGGACCGTCGCGAGCATCCCCATGTAGTCGGCGGAAGCTCGCTCCATGCCGGAGGCGCTGGCGGCAATGCCGCGGAAGATATTGCCGCCGCCAATGACCACGGCGACTTCAATGTCGAGGGCCACGACGGAGGCGATCTCCGTCGCGAGGCCCTCGAGAATGGAAGGCTGGATGCCGTAGCCCTGCTCACCGGCCAACATCTCTCCGCTTACTTTGAGGAGGATGCGCCGATAGTTCGCAGAGCTCATGCTTCGCCTAATTGATACCGGGTGAAGCGGCGAATGTTCATATTCTCGCCGATTTTAGAAATCTTCAAGGCCAGCAGGTCTTTGATCGTGACGGAGGAGTCCTTGACGAAGGACTGCTCGATCAGACAGCTCTCCTGGAAGAATTTTTCCAGTTTGCCTTCGACGATCTTCGGCCAGGCGGCCGGGGGTTTGCCCATTTCCTTGGCCTGGCCCTCGTAAATCGCGCGCTCTCTCGCGATGAGGTCTGCGGGAATCTCTTCCCGTTTGACGTAGGAGGGTCTGCCGGCTGCCACCTGGAGGGCCAGGTCGTTGACGAAGGATTTGAACTCTTCGTTCCGGGCCACGAAGTCGGTTTCGCAATTGACTTCGATGAGCACGCCGATTTTCCCGCCCATGTGGATATAGGCATGGATGAGGCCCTGGTTGGTCTCGCGGCCGGACTTTTTGAGCGCCGCAGCCAAACCCTTTTGGCGCAAGTAATCGATCGCTTTTTCGACATCGTCACCGTTCTCGGTAAGCGCTTTCTGGCAATCGAGGAAGCCGGCGCCGGTTTTCTCTCTCAGTTCTTTGACAAGCTGACTTGATCCAGCCATACGTGACGGTCCTTTTCAGTAAACAGTGAGTGCCTTCGTTGACGCGCGGGTGCCGGCCCTTATGAGGCCGGCGTGCTCGCGAGGCTCATGGCTGCGGGTTTGCCGCCGGCCACAGGCGCTGGTTTGAAATCCGCTTCTTCGCGCTGCGTCCGCAAATTGGCGCCTTCGATGCAGGCGTTGGCAATAAGGGACGTGATGAGCTTGATGGAGCGAATGGCGTCGTCGTTTCCAGGGATCGGGTAGGTGATGTGGTCCGGATCGCAGTTCGAGTCCAGGATCGCGATCATCGGAATCTCCAACCGCTTTGCTTCCTGCACGGCCAGGTGTTCGATGCGCGTGTCGAGGACGAAGACCGCTCCGGGAACGCCGCGCATATCCTTGATGCCGCTCAGATACTTTTGCAGTTTGACGATCTCTTTCTGCATCTTCATGATTTCTTTTTTCTTCAAGCCGTACTGGCTGGGGTCCGCCAGCTTGGCTTCCATCTTCTTCATCTTGTCGATGCTCTTCCGGATGGTCTGGAAGTTCGTGAGCATGCCGCCCAGCCAACGCTGGTTGACGAAGAACATGTTGGCGCGCAGCGCCTCTTCTTGAAGGATTTCGGCAGCCTGACGCTTGGTCCCGACAAACAGGACCGTCTGGCCGGCGGCGACGGTGTCGCGGACGAAGGCATAGGCCTGCTCCATCCGGTTCAGGGTCTGCTGAAGGTCGATGATGTAGATGCCGTTACGCTCGCCAAAGAGGAACTTCTTCATCTTCGGGTTCCAGCGATTCGTCTGGTGCCCGAAATGGACGCCTGCTTCCAGCAATTCCTTGATCGAAACCACTCCCATGCCTTCACCTCCCCTCAAGACTTGCAGAGCACCCGCTGACGCAGGTGAGGGGGACTGGCCCCCTTATTCTCAAGTCGAGCGACGCCCATAGACGCCGATACGAATTTGGTACGGTTCCTCAACGCACGAAATTATGCGAGGAGGAGACAGTCTCCTGACTACTAAAGCCTTGGAACGTTAGCATAGTGGCGCGTAGATTTACAAGCGGTGGGATGGAATTGTGCCCTAGGATCGGTAGCTTGCGTTAATGCGGACATAGTCGAACGACAGGTCGGTCGTCCACATATTGGCCTGCTGTTTGCCCTGCCCAAGCCCCACGGCAATCGTAAATTCTTTCTGGCGAAAAACCTTCGCGATGCGGCTCTCCGCACCGAGTCCGAGTCCCATCCCGTGCCGTACCATCGGAACCCCGCCAAACGAGACGGTCAGCTTCGCGGGGGTAATGGGGACTCCGGAGCGGCCAATGGCGGCCATCACGCGACCCCAATTGGCATCCTCGCCAAAGAGCGCGGTCTTGACCAGATTCGAGGTGGCAATGGTTTGGGCGACCTGCCTGGCCTGCGCCACGGTGGTGGCTCCGCTCACCTCAATCTTTACCACCTTGGTGACCCCTTCGCCGTCGCGGCAGATTGCCAGCGCGAGTGCTTGGCAGGCCTCGGTCAGGAGCAGCAGGAACCGCTTGAAGGCGGCCGTGCCTTCTGTGATCGTGCGATTCCCTGCCATGCCGTTTGCCAGGCAGAGGACCGTATCGTTGGTGCTGGTATCTCCATCGACCGAAATGCAATTGAACGACTCGTTGGCCGCCAGGCTGAGAGCCCGTTGGAGGGCGCTTTTCGTGATGGAGGCGTCCGTTGTGAAATAGCCGAGCATCGTAGCCATGTTGGGATGGATCATGCCGGAGCCCTTGGCCATGCCGCCGATGGTAATCAACCGGCCGCCGATGGTGTCTTGCAGGACGATGGATTTTGGGCGGAGGTCGGTCGTCATGATCGCCTTGGCTGCATCCGGGCCTCCATGCTCGCTGAGCTGCATGAGTAGCTGCGGGATGCCCTTGACGATGCGAGCGACCGGTAAGACCCGTCCGATCACGCCGGTGGAGCCGATAAAGATCTGCTCAGTGGGAACACCTAATTGTTTCGCGAGCAATGAGGCGGTTTTCTTTGCAGCCGCCAATCCCTTGGCGCCGGTGCAGGCATTGGCATTGCCACTGTTGACGAGAATGGCTCGCCCGATGCCTTTGCGCAGGTGTAGGCGATCGACGATGACCGGCGCGGCAACCACCTGATTCTTGGTAAAGACGCCGGCAATGGGACCGCTCTGTTCCGAGACGACGAGCGCCAGATCGAGCAGGCCTGGCTTTTTGATGCCGCAATGGATGCCGGCTGCGCGGAACCCTTGCGGGGCGGTGATCCCTCGGCGTGGAGCGGTGGTTGCGGTCTTCTTCGTCTTCATCGTGGCAGAGACATCCTGTTTGAGAGGATTAGGGATAGGCTGCGGGAGCCGTCAGGCCAGTCTCTTCTGGGAGTCCCAGCATGAGGTTCATGGCCTGAATGGCCTGGCCTGCTGCGCCCTTCACCAGATTGTCCAAGGCGGCCACCGTAATGACGGAGCCCGATCGGGGGTCCAGGTAGACCCCGATGTCGCAATAGTTGGAGCCCTTGATGTAGCGAGGGTTCGGCATGATGTCGTCCTGGACCCTGACGAATCGCTCGCCTGTGTAAAAGGTGCGATAGAGATTCCGCAGGTCTGCCAGGGCCATCGGGCTCTTTAGTTTACAGTAGGCTGTGCTCAAGATGCCGCGGTTCATCGGGACGAGATGCGGTGTGAAGGTGATGATCGGCTGTGGCGCAACCGCCCCAGATGGCTTGGGGGTTCGTTGAAGCAGTCTTCCCAGTTCCTGTTCGATCTCAGGAATATGGCGATGCTGCCCGATCTTGTAGGGCTCCAAGGATTCATGGGCTTCCGGAAAATGGTAGGGGAGGGCCGGACTTCGTCCCGCGCCAGAAATGCCGGATTTCGCATCGATGACTACGCTATGCGGCTGCACCAGATCCTGGGAAAACAGGGGCGCCAATTGTAGGATAGCCGCCGTCGGGTAACAGCCAGGCGAGGCCACCAATTTTGCTTTGGCGATGGCGGCGCGATGTAGTTCCGGCAGTCCGTAGACCGCGTCTTTCAGCAAGTCTGCATGGGTATGGGATGTCTGGTACCACTGTTCGTAGGTGGCGGCATCTTTTAGTCGATAGTCGGCGCTCAGGTCCACCACGAGCTTGCCGGTTTTCATGCAGGCAGAGACCGGCGCTAATGATCTGGTGTGGGGGAGGGCCAGGAAGACCGCGTCGACCTGGTCTGCCAGCGCTTCTGGTGAAAGGGCTTGAAACGAGAGCGGCACTAGGCCTGCGAGGCTGGGGAAGACCGCTGCCACGGGCGTCCCGGCGGACTTCTCCGACGTGACGGCATGGAGTTCGAAATGGGGGTGGAGCGCTGCCAGGCGGACGAGTTCCGCTCCGGCATAGCCGCTGGCTCCTGCGATGGCGACGCGTATCTTCTTCATCTGTTTCACCTGTTGCGCACCCCACAGACACAAAAAAAGGGAAGGCATGGAGCCTTCCCTTTTTCTGACTGTGGCTCCGATATTTATCGCTTCGAGTACTGGAACTTCTTTCTCGCGCCCTTCTGTCCGTACTTCTTCCGCTCTTTGACGCGCGAATCGCGTGTCAGCAAGCCTTCCTTCTTCAGGAGCGTACGGAGGGGCTGGTTCAGTTCCACTAACGCGCGCGCGATCGCATGACGCAGGGCGCCGGCTTGTCCGACCAATCCGCCGCCATGGACGGTGGCCTTGATCGAGTACTGCCCGACGACGCCGCCGATTTCAAGCGGGAACTGGATGATCTGCCGTAAGGTCAGGCGCGGGAAGGCCTGCTCGAGCGGTTGATCGTTGATCGTGATGTCGCCCGCCGTCCCGGTGACCCAGGCTCTGGCGATTGCGCACTTGCGTCGTCCGGTCGCATATTGAGTTGCTGCTGCCATGCTACAACGTCTCCTTCTTCGCTCTCGGTGATGATTTACAGAGTAATGGGTTCCGGTCCCTGGGCCTGGTGCGGATGAGTAGGCCCGACATAGACGCGGAGTTTCTTGGCCATCCCATTTCCCAGGGGGGTCTTGGGGAGCATGCCCTCGATCGCCTTCGTCAAAATGATCGTGGGGTCTTTTTTGAAGATATGCTGCGCCGTCGCGGTTTTGAGTCCGCCCGGGAAACCGGTATGGTGGCGATAGAGCTTCGTGGTCATCTTATCGCCGGTCATATGGATCTTCTCGGCATTCACAATCACGATATGGTCGCCCATGTCGACATTGGGGGTAAAGGTCGGCCGGTGCTTGCCGCGCAACATGCCGGCAACGCGGGCTGCCAGGCGGCCCAGCGTTTTCCCTTCTGCATCCACGAGATACCACTTCTCTTGCACGTCTAACGGTTTCTGTTGGTAAGTCGACATTGTTCTTTCGCGCTCCTTCGCTAACGAGTGAATCAGGTTTCTTGTACTTCCGGTGTACCGATATTCTTCGATTCGAGTTTTGACAGCCAGGCGTCGAGATTCGTGGTGCTCCGCCGTGTCAGCACGTCCTGCGTGATGTAGATCGGGCAATGGGCCCGGAGCGCCAGCGAGATCGCATCGCTGGGCCTGGCGTCGATCGTGCGCTCCACGCCTTTGTTGGCGACATGGACCGTCGCATAATAGGTGCTGCTCTTCACGTCTGCAATGACGACCCGTTGGATCGTGACGTTCAAGTGTTCGGCAAAGCTCTTGATCAAGTCATGGCTCATGGGGCGCGGTGTGATCATGGCATCGAGCGCCAGCTTAATGGCATTGCCTTCCGCCGCGCCGACCCAGATCGGGAACGTGTCGAGGGCGTCACCCTGTTTTGCCAGGACGACAATTCTCGTGTCGGTGTTGGCCTCTTCGAGGATGCGGTCGACCCGGTATTCAACCAGGCCTTGCTCTTTGGGTGGATTGGCGGTGCTCATGCTCAATTAGGAGTCCAGCTTGCCGAAGTCTTCCGGCTTAAGATTTTCCAACCACTGTTCAAGCTCTTCGGAGCTTTGTTTCGTGATCACGGTATCGTTGGCGAACACCGGCGCATTGGATCGAAGCGCGAGTGCGATAGCATCGCTGGGCCTGGCGTCGACGGTATATTCGGAATCTTCGTACATCAAATGAATCTTTGCGAAATATGTGTGCTCTGAGAGATCCGTAATCACGACGCTGATGACCTTCGCATTATACGCATCCAGGAACGACTTCATGAAATCATGAGTCATCGGCCTGGGCGGGGTGACGTTTTCCATCGCCATGCTGATGGAGCCGGCTTCTGATTTCCCGACCCAGATGGGGAGCATGTCCGCATGCTCTTCGTCGCGCAGCACCACAATATACGCGTTGTTGTAAGGGTCGAACATCAACCCCTTTATATGCA
The DNA here is from genome assembly GCA_945905765.1 of Nitrospira lenta. Taxonomy (GTDB): domain Bacteria; phylum Nitrospirota; class Nitrospiria; order Nitrospirales; family Nitrospiraceae; genus Palsa-1315. The sequence continues at coordinate 70,701 of CAMDPZ010000003.1, read as the reverse complement.
TCTGTGTAATCACGACAAATCGATTCCTTTTCCTCGCCTTTGTAGTCGTGAGGAGATGCTGATCGTCCAGGTGGAAGGATCAAGAAGGAAGCAACTTAACATTTTTGAAGTCAGCCTGTCAACGAAGCCTGCGAGATCGCTGGAGAAATTCACGAGGGCTCTCGACCACCGTAGACTTAGGCTTGTGGGCGAAAGTTTTGCTCGATTTTCGCTGTGTCGGCCTGCTCGCCGAGCTTTAGAAACGCTTTCATCTGCTTCTTGACGAGTTCCCTGCCGCTTTCTTCGCCCAGGTTGACCTGGTACTCGTTGATGACCATGACTCGCATGCCTTCCCACTTCTTCCAGCAGGGTTTGCAGACTTTGGTTTTCACCTCGGCTTCGAGCTTCCCCATGAAGAGGGGGTCGGTAATGGCTTCTCCCGCTTGTCCGCACGTCACGCACTGAACGTCTGCCATGGTCTGAGGATCCTCCTGCTCATAGATAAGGTAAGTGGAGCGGGATTGTAGCATTGCGTTCATGCGTAAGAAAAGAGGGGAGATTGATTGCGCCTGCATAGGGCTTCGTGTTAAGAAGGTGCGGGTTTTCGATGTTGGTATGTGCTGTGCCCGGATGGCGGAACTGGCAGACGCGCCGGACTCAAAATCCGGTTCTCGCAAGAGAGTGGGAGTTCGACCCTCCCTCTGGGCACCAACAGTTGAGACGTCGAGAGCCTTGGTGTTTTTCGTGGTTTGCTCAGTTGGCCGGTTGTGCGTGAATCAACAGCGAATTCATCGCAATTATGCCTCTTGACATGACGGAATGGGTGGCCTATAGTCCGCGCCCTAGAGTAGTGATGAGAAAATTCTAACCTGATCATGTTGGTCCCATATTTTGTTGTCCGTCATTTCATTTCATTCCCTAATCTCACCAAGGAGGCAGCACATGCGTAAAGTGTTGGCACTAGGAACGGCAATTCTTTTTGTCGGTTCCGTGGGTGTGTCAATCGCTCAGGAGCGTTTGCAAACGAACCAATCAGGATTGGGCGTGGGCGAAGGAGTTGGCGATGTGTCGGGGTCGAGCACCCGCGTGACCACGTTCGATCGAAGCAGCTTCCTCGATCGGTTGTCACAGCCTGAAACCATGTTTGGCCGTGTGATCGGATTCGATCTCTCAGCCAAGAAGATGTATCTCGAAATGGGTGGAAGCTCCCATGACGAGGGCCGTGCGGGCGGTGGTGCGATGAATTACCGCACGATCTATTTTGATGACAGGACCAATTACGATCAGCTTCGTATCCTTGAGCCTGGTGACGATGTCACGATTCAGGCGATCGAAGAGACGAGCACGGCGCAGCCTTTCGGCACAGGCCGTAAGATTGTCCGTGAGGTCACCGTCATTCGCGGGAATGAGAAGCTCGCTGGTAACGGCGGACTTGGGCAGCGCCCGAATCCGGGAACCGAGCGTGCGATTAACACGAACAGCGGCTCCACCACCGGTGGTATTGGCGGCGCGGTGCTTCCAGGCAAGATCGATTCCGGTATCACCAGCTCAGTTGGTGAATATACCGGCGCCGCTCCTTGCTGGCAATGTGAACCGCAGCCAGGCTGGGGCAATGCAGTCGGCAACAAGTCAGACTACGGGACGGACTACACCAAGCCCAACTTGGTCAAGGGCCTGAACTAAGTCGAGATACATTCCGTGAGGATGTGAGAAGGGGCAGCGTTTTCGCTGCCCCTTCTTTTTTTGCGCGTAGCGGGTCGTTGCAATGCAAGCACTTCGAAAGGGAGCGTGACAGTGATGGGTCAGCCTGATGCTGAATTGGATTTGCGTGGCGTGATTTGCCCTTACAATTTCGTCAAAACGAAGTTGAAGCTGGAAGCGATGGAGGGGGGGCAGGTGCTTGCCGTGCTTTTGGATCAGGGTGATCCGATTCAGAATGTTCCCCGCAGTGTGAGCAACGAGGGCCACTGCATTCTTTCACAAGATCTCGTCGAAGGATCCTATCTCGTGCTCATTCGCCGCCGGGAGGAAGAGTAGCGCGAGATTGCTTCCCTCTTGTTCGTTTCATGCGGTTTCCCGCTCCATCTCCTTCAATGACGACCGTCACCACGGAATTTTTCGGCACTCCTGTCATTTCTTTGAGTAGCATCTCAGCCGTTCCGCGAAGGAGCGCTTCTTGGCTCGTGGTGAGATTCATGGCGATGGCCACTTGTCTGGTTGGGAGTATCTGCACCAGGGTTTTTAGCAGTCTTGTGAGGGCTCCCGGATCCACATAGAAGGCAAGGGTTCTTCGTTCTGTGCGGAATTGAGAGAGATATTGTGCGAGACGAGCGCTGGTTGCAGGAAGCTGTCCCTCGAAAACGATCGCGTCACCGGAGAAGCCTGAGATCGCGGTCGCGGCCGTCATAGCCGAGGGGCCTGGGATGATTTTGACCGGGATTCCTGCGTGATGGGCCGCAGCCACCAACTGACTGCCTGGGTCGTAGATCACGGGGCTGCCGTTATCTGACACGAGGGCGACATCCTGTCCCTGGGTGAGCCGGTGTAGCAGCAGCCGCACTTTCTCCTGGCGATGGAGCGGGCCATAGCTTGTGACGGTGGCGGTAATGCCATGGTGCGAGAGGAGCCGCTGAGTTTCGCGTGGGTCCTCGGACGCAATAATCGATACAGCGCGCAACGTCGCCAGGGCTCGAAGCGAGATGTCATCGGGGTGGCCAATCGGTGTGCCGACAATGTAGAGTGTGCCGGATGAGCCAGACATGGCGGTCTTGCCTTTCAGATTACGATCGTTTTGTTGACTCCCATCTCGCGCCATCGATATAATTCCTTGTTTATCGCCCGTCTGTTTGTCCTGAAAAGTTGAGAGGATAGACCTCTATGGCCGCCATGTTTTTCGTGGTGACAATGGCCCTCTATTTTGCGGCCACCGTTTCCTTTCTTGCCTACTTGCTCTGGCCCTCGAAAGCCCTATCGAAAGTCTCGCTCGGTATGACGGCAGTCGGATTTGCCGCCCATACGATCGCGCTCGTGGCGCGGATGGTCGGTGCGACAGACGTCTCGCCGCCGGACTTCCATGAAGCCCTGTCGTTTTTTTCCTGGATGCTGATCCTGGTTTTTCTTGCCGTGGAATTTCGCCATCGGCTGCATGTGTTGGGGTCGTTCATCGTTCCGTTGGCGCTGGTCTCGCTCGTCTCTGCCGCGGCCTTGCCGGACACGGCTCCGACCTTGACCCCGGTGTTTCGAACCCTCTGGGTCCATGTCACCCTGAGTATGCTCGGCACCGTGGGATTTGCTGTGGCCTTTGTGGCTGGTGTCATGTATCTGATTCAGGACGGACTTCTCAAGTCCAAACGGTTTAATACTCTCTATTCGAAATTGCCCGCCTTGGATTTCCTCGACCATTTGAGTCAACAGTCGATCGTGATGGGATTTCCGCTCTTGACGTTGGGCATCATTACCGGCGCGCTGTCCGCCGAGTTTTCGCGCGGGTCCTATCTGAATTGGAACCCTGAACAAACTTGGGCATTGGTGACGTGGGTGTTTTACTTTGCCGTGTTGATGGGGCGATTGACCATGGGCTGGAGAGCCAAGCGGGCGGCCTATTTAACGATCATCGGGTTCGCCGGGGTGATCTTGACCCTCATTGGCGTGGTCCTGAAGAGTCACGGACCGGTGTCTTGACATGCATATTGTTGTTGTCGGTTTAAGCCATAAGACTGCTCCGGTGGAAATCCGCGAGAAGCTCGCGGTGCCTGAAAGCCGGATGGGCGAAGCCTTGACCCGTCTCTGCTCGTATCAAGGGGTGCGGGAGGGGATCTTGCTGTCGACCTGCAATCGCGTTGAGGTCTATGCCGTCGTAGATGAGATTGAGGCCGGCTATGGGCGCATCCAGGAGTTTCTGGCCGATGCCCATTTGTCGCTCTCCTCGGAGCAATTGACGCCCCATCTCTACTGGCACCAAGGGGACCGGGCGATCAACCATTTGTTCCGCGTGGCTTCCAGTCTCGACTCCATGATCATCGGCGAGTCGCAGATTCTCGGGCAAATTAAAGATGCCTTCGAGGCCGCGCTCACGCATAAGTCGACCGGCATCATTTTAAACAAGGTTGTGAAGAAGGCGATCTCCGTCGCCAAACGTGTGAGGACGGAGACGAAGATTGCCGAGATGGCGGTGTCGGTCAGCTATGCGGCGGTCGAACTGGCCAAGAAGATTTTTTCTGATCTGAGCGAGAAGACGGTCTTGCTGGTGGGAGCGGGGGAGATGGCCAAGCTGGCGGCCAGGCATTTTATTGCCAGCGGCGTCCGGCATGTGCGGGTGACGACCAGGAATCCTCAACATGGGTTGGAGCTGGCCGAACGGTTCGGCGGCACCGCGGTTCCCTTCGAGCAGTTTCGGGAGGACATGGCCTCGGCCGATATCGTCTTGGTGTCGACCGGCGCCGCCCATTATCTCGTGAGCGAGGATGACGTGCAGCGCTCGGTGAGGCAACGGAAGAATCGTCCGATGTTCTTGATCGATATTTCGGTCCCGCGCAATATCGATCCAGCCGTGCGCCATGTGGATAATGCCTTCCTGTTCGACATCGACGATTTGAAAGCGCGGGTCGAGCAGAATCGCGGGGGCCGCTTGCAGGAGGCCGAGAAGGCCGAGCGGATGGTGGTGGATGAAGTCGGGGTTGTCCGGCAATGGCTCCAGTCGCTCGAAGTGACTCCGACCATCATGGCGCTCCGCACCAAAGCCGATGACATCAAACGCGTGGAGGTCGAGAAGACCTTGGGGCGCTTGGCGAATCTGTCCGCATCGGAGCGGGAATTGGTCGAAGCGATGGCCTCGTCGATCGTGAACAAGCTGATTCATAATACGATGGTGACGCTGAAGGCCGAGGTGAACTCCTCGGACGGAGCGGCCTTCGTTGAGGCGGCGAGACGGTTTTTCAGTCTGGGGGACCCGGCTCTTTCTCTCGTCGATGAGAATGCTCCTCCTGCGGCGGGGGCCTGTTCTTCGTCACACGAAGAGAGCAAGGATGTTGAAGCGATGATCCCGAGAGCCGGTTCGAAGAGGCCGGATCATTGAGCAGTCATTTGTATGGGAACTGCCAGCAAGGGGCCGAAACTCTTTGTCTGCCCCAAGTGTCGAAAGACGTACTTGGGGCATGACCCCTTGCCCGATTGTCCGGCCTGCGGGTTCGATTATCGGGAGCGCGAGGGGGTGCGATGGGATGTGCTCGTCTATCTCCTGTCGATTCTCGGGCTGATCAGTTTTTTATTGGTTTCGTCGTCCTATCGGAGTTTTGTCAGCGGAACTCTCTCCAGCGAGGCGTCACGGCCGGACCGCGAGGGTGCTGAGAAACTTCCGGGGCGCGAAGGATCTGCGACATTTCATACCCCGTATCATGATATGAGCCGGTGAAAGGGAGCCATGTCGAAAGTCAGTCATGAACGATCGTCCGTCGTGCTGGGAACCAGGGGGAGCAAACTGGCGGTGCATCAGAGCGAATGGGTGCAGGCGCAGTTGCATGCGCTGGCTCCGCATGTCACGGTGACGCTCCGCCGCATCCAGACTTCGGGAGACAAGATTCTCGATGTTCCGTTGGCGCAAATCGGCGGGAAGGGTCTGTTCGTCAAAGAGATCGAGGAAGCGCTCTTGAGCGGCGAGATCGATCTGGCGGTGCATAGTATGAAAGATGTGCCGACGGAGCTGCCTGAAGGACTGGCCATTCTCTGTGTGCCGCCCCGCGAGGATCCCAGGGATGCGTTGATCAGCCGGGAAGGGCGGTCGTTTGCGGATCTTCCTGTGGGTGCCAGAATCGGGACCAGCAGTCTCCGCCGCCAATCGCAACTCCTGCATGCCAGACCCGATCTCACCATTGTCATGTTGCGCGGGAACCTGGATACCCGTCTCAAGAAGTTACGCGAGGGCCAGTTCGACGCAATCGTGCTCGCGGCGGCCGGGCTCAGGCGATTGGATTGGGGGCATGAGATCACGGAGTACATTGCGCCGGAGATCAGTTTGCCTGCCATCGGGCAGGGGGCGCTGGGCATCGAGGGCCGGAGCGACGATCTCTTTATTCGTTCGCTGTTGAGCGGGTTGAACCATGCGCCAAGTCAGACTGCCGTGCTGGCCGAACGGGCTCTGCTCCATCGGCTCCAGGGAGGCTGCCAAGTTCCGATTGCGGCCCATGCAACCTTAGCCGGGACGAAGGTGATCTTAGAGGGGCTGGTGGCCAGCGTGGATGGCAAGGAGCTCATTCGCGATCGGGCAGAAGGCAGTCTCCAAGATCCTGAGTCGATCGGCATTCAACTCGCGGAACAGTTGATCGATCGCGGCGCCGATAAAATTCTTCGCGCCATTTACGGGACGGCATGACGACACAGAGCAAGCCGGGGAAGGTCTATTTAGTCGGAGCGGGGCCTGGGGACCCTGGCCTCTTGACGTTGAAAGGCAAGGAATGTCTGGAGCAGGCGGATGTCGTGCTCTACGATTATCTCGCCAATCCGGTGCTGCTCCAGTATGCTCCGGCCACGGCGCAGCGCCTCTATATCGGTCGACGGGGACGCGGGCAATATCAAGATCAAGCCGATATTAATCGATTGCTCATCGAACGGGCCAAAGAGGGGAAGGTGGTGGTCCGCCTCAAGGGCGGCGACCCCTTTGTGTTCGGGCGCGGGGGCGAAGAGGCGGAAGCGATGGCCGCGGCAGGGGTCGAGTTCGAAATTGTGTCCGGCGTGACGGCGGCCGTTGCCGTGCCTGCCTATGCCGGCATTCCTGTGACCCACCGCACCTTGGCCTCCACGGTCACATTTGTGACCGGCCACGAAGATCCGACCAAGCCTGCGACATTGCTGGAATGGCCGAAGTTGGCGAATGTGTCCGGAACCCTCGTGTTCATGATGGGCATGAAGAATCTCTCGTCGATCGTGGCCCACTTGTTGGCGGAAGGGCGTGCGTCCGATCAGCCGGTGGCGGCGATCCGTTGGGGGACTAAAGCCGATCAACAGACCATTGTGGGGACCCTGGCTGATATTGTGGATAAAACCGAAGCCGCGCAGCTTGAACCTCCGACGGTGATCGTGGTGGGCGAGGTCGTGCGATTGCGAGGGCAGCTGAATTGGTTTGAGGTCAAGCCGCTCTTCGGCAAGCGGATCGTGCTCACCAGGGCTCAGGAGCAGGCGAAGGAGTTTGCCCAGCTGCTGGCCGCCTCTGGAGCGGAGCCGGTCGAAGTGCCGACTATTCAGATCGTGCCGCCTGCCAGCTGGCAGGCGATCGATGACGCGATCATTCGTCTTGGGACTTATCAATGGCTGATCTTCACGAGCGTGAATGGGGTGGGGCCTTTCATGGACCGGCTCGAGGCGGCAGGGAAAGATGCGCGGGCCTTGGCGAACCTTCGTCTCTGTGCCATCGGGCCGCGTACGGCGCAGGAGCTGAAGACCCACGGGTTGACGGCGGATCTCGTGCCGGCAGAATTCCAAGCCGAAGGGGTGATCGCGGCCTTGGCCCAGGTGGGAATTCGAGGCAATCGCATTTTAATTCCTCGCGCGGAAGTGGCGCGCGAAATCTTGCCGGAGCAGTTGCGTGAGCTGGGAGCAGTCGTCGATGTCATTCCGGTCTATCGCACGATCGTGCCGGCCGTGGATGTCGTGTCGCTGACGCAACAGCTTCAGGATGGCCGGATCGCGGCACTCACGTTTACGAGTTCCTCTACGGTGCGAAATTTTGTGGAGCTCTTCGGCGGGCCAGAAGCGGTCAAAAGGCTCGTGGGGCAAGCCGTGATCGCCTGCATCGGGCCGATTACAGCTCGCACGGCAGAGGAATATGGGTTGACGGTCACGATCATGCCGACAGAAAATACCGTACCGGCATTGGCCGACGCCATTGTGAAGCATTTCAGTGAAGGGGCGCGTGTGGCCGTTCCGACTCATGGATAGGTCAGAGCAGACGGTGGTGACGGACTGATTAGTAAGGAGGAGATCTCATGGTTGCAGTGAAGTCGTTCATGGTTCCGAGAGAGAAATTCATTACGGTTGAGCGGGATACGGATGCTCAGACGGCGGCGCGGATCATGCGGGATCGCGGGATCGGCAGCCTCTTCGTGACGAATGGGAAGGAAGTCATCGGCATCCTGACCGACACCGATATGGTGCGGCGGGTGGTGGCGGCTGGAGTGGACACCCACAAGACGACGGTCGAGCAGATCATGTCGGCTCCGATCTTGACAATCGAGGAGAACAAGACCCTCTTGGATGCCAACGATTTGATGGCGCAAACCCATCTTCGGCATCTCGGCGTCACGAAGGACGGCAAGTTGGTCGGCATGATTTCCGTCCGCGATCTCGTGGTGTTCTTAACGAATCTTCCGAGGAAGTAATTCGATGGCTTTTCCAATTCAGCGTCTGAGGCGGTTGCGGCAGCATGAGGGCTTTCGCCGTATGGTGCGGGAGACGAGCCTATCCCCCGCCGACTTCATTTACCCGCTGTTCGTTGTCGAAGGGCGGAATAGGCGGGAGGAGATTGTGTCGATGCCGGGCCAGTTCCGGCTTTCGGTCGATCTCTTGGTGAAGGAGGCGGGCGAGATTGCGGCCTTGGGGATTCCCGGCATCATCCTGTTCGGGATTCCTGACCGGAAAGATGCGAAGGGGAGTTCCGGCTACGATCCGAACGGCATCGTGCAGCGGGCCGTCAAGGCGGTGAAGGATCATGCGCCGGGCCTGATGGTCGTGACCGATGTCTGCATCGACGAATACACCGACCATGGCCATTGCGGGGTCGTGAAGGATGGACGCATCCTCAACGATGAAACGTTGGACTGTCTTCGTGCCATGGCCCTGACCCATGCGCAGGCCGGGGCCGATATGGTGGCCCCGTCCGATATGATGGATGGGCGGGTCGCAGCGATCAGATCGGAATTGGATCAGGCGGGGTTTACCGAGCTGCCGATCATGGCCTATGCCGCCAAATTCGCTTCCTGCTTTTATGCCCCCTTTCGTGATGCGGCCTTTTCTAGCCCGCAATTCGGCGACCGGCAATCCTATCAAATGGATCCGGCCAACCGCCGGGAAGCGCTTCGTGAGATCGCCCTCGATGTCGAAGAGGGGGCCGACATCATCATGGTGAAGCCGGCGCTGCCCTACCTCGATATTATTGCCGCGGCCCGAGAGCAGATCCTGCTGCCAGTGGCGGCCTATCAGGTGAGCGGGGAATACAGCATGATCAAGGCGGCCGCCAAGGCCGGCTGGCTCGATGAGTCGCGCGCCATGATGGAATCGCTGCTCTCGATTAAGCGGGCCGGCGCGGATCTCATTTTGACCTACTTTGCCAAAGACGCTGCGCGTCTTCTCCACTGATGACCATGCTGAAAGTTACGCGTGGACTGTCCGGCGAACGTGCTCCTCGGGCCTATCCGGTCGCCACGATCGGCAACTTCGATGGCCACCACCTGGGCCACCGAGCGCTGTTGCAGACGGTGGTCGAGACGGCCAGGAAGGCGCAGGGAACCGCGTTGGTGCTGACCTTCGAGCCTCATCCTGTCAAAATTCTTGCGCCTCATGTCGATCTTCGTTTTCTGACCAGTCCCGAGGAAAAGCTGGCGCATTTCGAAGCGGCGGGGATCGATGAAGTGGTGTTCTTGGACTTTACTCCCACCTTCGCGGCGATGAGCCCGGAGCAATTTGCCTCAGAGATTCTGCATCGCTCTCTCACCCTGGCTGAACTGTTCGTGGGCAATCACTTTGCCTTTGGGAAGGGGCGGGCAGGCCATATCGATGACCTGGTGCGTCTTGGCGGCCAATACGATTTTCTCGTGCATCCCGTGACGCCTGTGATGATCGAGGGGGACGTGGTGAGTTCGACCAGAATTCGCCAGCTCATTCAGGCAGGGCAGGTCGATCGGGCTGCTACGTTGCTTGGACGAGCCTACGGCATCAGAGGTCCCGTGGTGCACGGGATGCAACAAGGCCAGGCGTTGGGCTGGCCCACGGCCAATCTGCGTATCCCGGCCGAGCGTGTCGTGCCGCCCGATGGAGTGTATGCCGCGCGGGCGGCGCATGGAATGGAGATCTATGATGCCATTGCCTACATCGGGACCAGACCGACCTTTGGCGCGGGCGAGCGGCTGATCGAGGTGAACCTCCTGGATCATTCCTGCGATCTCTATGGCCAGGAGATTACCGTGCAGTTTGTGTCGCGGGTGCGGGGCGACCATACCTTTGCCTCTGCCGAGGAGTTGTCGAAGCAAATTGCCCGTGATGTGGAACAGGCTCGTGTCAGCTTGCGCAATATTCCGCAGGGAGTTCCGTAACCATGCCAGTTGAGACGCCTATGGCGGGGCCGTCCTCCAGATCGACCGCACGACCGGCCCTGTTGGCCCAGCTTATTCGAACGGTGCGGCAGCATGAGCTGTTCGTCCCGGGCCAGCATTTGCTCGTGGCAGTGTCAGGCGGGCCAGATTCGATGGCCCTGCTGTCGCTCCTCCATCGCTTAGTTCAGTCCTGGCGGCTCACCCTGACGGTCGTCCATTGCAACTATGGATTGCGGGGAGCGGAGTCAGACGGAGACGAGTCCTTTGTTCGCGATTTTTGTCAGGAACGGCACCTGCCTCTGGTCATCCATCGGCCTCTGCTCGTCAAACGGAGGCAGCGCTCCTCGCTTCAAGCCATGGCCCGCGAGGCGCGTTATGCCTTTATGAGGCAACTGGCTCATGAAGTGGAGGCAGACCGGATTGTGGTCGGTCATACCGCCAATGACCAGGCGGAAACAGTGCTCATGTGGATGTTGCGAGGGGCCGGCATGGCCGGGTTGGCCGGGATGCCCTATGTGCGAAAAGACCGGGTCATTCGTCCGCTCCTATCCTCCACCCGCGAGGAAGTGCTGGCCTATTTGGATCAGGAAGGGTTGAGCTATCGCCGGGATTCGAGTAACGAGAAACCGCTGTACCATCGCAATCGGATTAGGCGGGAACTCCTGCCTGTCGTTATGAAGTTGGCGCCGGCTGCCGTTCGTCTGTTGCAGAGGCAGGCGGATGTCTTGCGCGAGGACGAGCGATATCTGGAGCAGGTGACGAGTGACCTGGTGCGCAGGTTCGTGAGCCGGGCTTCCGGAGGCGAGCAGCAAGTCGAGCGCCAGGCCTTCATTGAATTGCCGGTTGCCCTGCAACGGCGTCTCGTTCGGGCCATTTTACGGACCTACGACGAAGAGGGTCGAGCCAGCAGCCTTCGCCTGGTGGAGTCAGTCCGTCAGGTTTTTCTGAAGGGAAAGAGCGGGGCTCAGCTCTCGTTGAAGCAGGTCTTCGTGGTTCTGGAGCAGGACTCAGTGCGATTCTGCCCCCTGAGTGGGGCTTGCAAGGATGCAACCGGTTCCGGGCATGGACAGAGCGAGAGCCTGCGTCTGTCCGTGCCTTCAACGGTCTATTGGGCTGGAACGAATCAACAAATTCAGGTACAACGTATGGCTCGTCGCGAGGCGGAGCAGGGAGGCGCGGCTCCGTCTGCGCATCGGGCTGTATTCGACGCCGACCGTTGTTCGGAGCCCTTGGTGGTTCGGTCCTGGCGAGCCGGCGATCGATTCGTTCCTCAGGGAATGAAGGGGAACAGCAAAAAGTTACAAGATTTCTTTACCGACCGGAAGGTCCCTCGCCAGCGGCGTGAGGCGCTTCCCTTGTTGGTGGCCCCGGAAGGGATTCTGTGGGTGGTGGGCATGAGACAGGATGAACGATTCGCCGTTCGCAGTGAGACGGCGAACTGTCTAGTGGTGTCGGTGAATCACAGGGTTTCAGAGAAGGAGTAGGGGAGCATGGAGCGAATTTTCGGTCGACCGATCGTGACGCAGGAAGAAATGCGTGCGCGGATTCGAGAGCTGGGCAAACAGATCACGACCGATTATATGGGGAAGGATCTGGTGTTGGTCGGGGTGCTGAAGGGGGCCTATGCCTTCTATGCCGATCTGGCCCGCGCGATCAGAATTCCCATCCGTGTGGATTTTCTCATGGTGACGAGTTACGGGTCCCGGGCAAAAACATCCGGCAAGGTCAAGATGGTGACCGAGCTGACCGAGGAGATCAAAGGTAAAGATGTCTTGCTGGTGGAAGACATCGTCGACTCAGGGTTGACAGTCCAATATTTGGTCAAGGCCTTGGGGAAAAAGAAGCCCAAGTCGATTAAGGTCTGCACCCTCTTAAGCAAGCCGGAACGACGGACGATCGACGTGACCATCGATTACGAGGGATTTAGAATTCCGAACAAGTATGTGGTCGGGTACGGACTCGACTATCAACAGAAGTATCGTAACCTGCCTTATCTGGCTGTCCTGGATGTGGCAGAGGACCAAGAATAGGTTCGTGCCCCACGGTTGTCAGTAGGAATGGGCTGTGGTAGCATCACGGAACTGCGTGGTTTTCCTCATTTAAGCGTCAATCCACAAGGAGATCTGGATGAATTCCAGGGCAAAGAATCTGCTTTTCTGGGTCGTCGTCGGCCTCTTCATGATTTTACTGTTCAACCTGTTCAGTGTGCCGACCCATGCGCCTGAAGAAGATGTGATTTTCAGCGAGTTTATGGCCAAGCTCGACAAGGGCGAGGTTGAACGGGTCATTATCAAATCCAGCCACATCAGCGCCGTGCTGAAAGACAAGACCCGTATCAGGACCTATTCGGTGGAGTATCCTGAATTGGTGAAGGTCTTGCGGGAGCGTGGTGTTCAGATCGAAGCCAAGCCACCGGACGAGAGCCCTTGGTACATTACTTTCTTAGTGACCTGGGGGCCCTTTGTGCTCTTCCTGGGCCTGTGGTTTTTCCTGATGCGGCAAATGCAGATGGGGGGCAATAAGGCCCTCTCATTCGGGAAGAGCCGCGCCCGCATGTTGACGGAGGACCGCAAAAAAGTGATGTTCTCCGACGTGGCAGGCGTCGATGAAGCGAAAGAAGAAGTGCTGGAGATCATCGAGTTTCTCCGGGACCCTCGCAAGTTCCAAAAGCTGGGTGGCCGCATTCCCAAGGGCGTCTTGATCGTCGGACCTCCCGGGACCGGCAAGACTCTTTTGGCTAAGGCCATTGCCGGTGAAGCCAGCGTGCCGTTCTTCAGTATCAGCGGATCGGACTTTGTGGAAATGTTTGTCGGCGTCGGCGCTTCCCGTGTGCGCGATCTCTTCGAGCAGGGGAAAAAGCATGCGCCCTGCATCATTTTCATCGATGAAATCGATGCAGTCGGCCGACTTCGCGGCGCAGGATTGGGCGGAGGGAATGACGAGCGCGAACAGACGCTGAATCAATTGCTCGTCGAGATGGATGGATTCGATACGACAGAAGGCGTGATCCTGGTCGCGGCGACCAATCGGCCTGACGTCCTCGATCCAGCCCTGCTCAGACCTGGGCGTTTCGACCGGCAAGTCGTCGTCAATCGACCGGACTTGCGGGGGCGGACGGAAATTCTCAAGGTCCATACGAAGAAGGTGCCGATCGCCACGGATGTGGAGTTGGAGAAAATTGCGCGAGGCACGCCAGGCTTCTCCGGAGCCGATCTGGAGAACCTGGTCAACGAAGCGGCCCTCTGGGCTGCGAGACAGAACAAAAAAGAAGTGGAAGTTGTCGACTTCGAGATGGCCAAAGACAAAGTCTTGATGGGGGCCGAGCGCAAGAGTTTAATCTTGAGCGACGATGAGAAGCGGACGACGGCCTATCATGAAGCAGGCCATGCGTTGATTGCCAAGCTGATTCCTGGAACGGACCCGGTCCATAAAGTCACGATCATTCCTCGCGGCCGCGCCTTGGGCGTGACGATGCAGCTTCCCACCGATGACCGGCACAACTACTCGAAGGAGTTCTTGTACAACAACCTGGCCATCCTCATGGGCGGGCGTGTGGCGGAAGAGCTGGTCTTGAAGCACATGACAACCGGAGCGGGGAACGATCTCGAACGGGCCACGGATCTCGCGCGGAAGATGGTTTGCGAATGGGGCATGAGCGAAAAGTTGGGTCCTCTGACGTTCGGCAAAAAAGAAGAAGAAGTGTTTCTTGGGAGAGAGATGGGGAGCCGGCGCGATTTCAGCGAGCAAATCGCGTTGGAAATCGACCAGGAAGTCAAACGGCTGGTGACGGAAAACTATGAGCGGGCGAAGCGCCTGCTCACGGAGCACATGGCCAGCTTGAAGGGCTTGGCGGAAGCGCTCCTGGAAAAAGAAGTGCTGGATTCAGCTGATATCGACCAGATTATTTTGCAATCCACATCTCAAACAGTTCCTGCCTAATTGCATGCACTGATCCGGGACGCCTGTCTGGGCGTCCCGGCAGTACAGCCGAGTTGCCATAGACGAGAAGGCCGCTGGCGGATTTTCAGTATCCTGCTGCAGGGAGGCGCCGTCCTTTGCTGGTAGATTACACAACATTGACGAGACGGGCCACGGATCGGCTGATCGAGTTTCCTGGCCGACCGCTCATGATGGGCGTGGTGAACGTCACGCCCGATTCATTTTCTGACGGTGGCCGTTACCTGGACCCTGACGCCGCTGTGGCCCATGCCCTTCGCCTGGTGGAGGAAGGGGCGGATCTTTTGGACATCGGCGCAGAGTCGACTCGTCCCGGCGCGGATCCTGTCGAGGAGGCGGAAGAACGTCGTCGCGCGATTCCCGTCGTGGCCGCAGTGGCCAAAGCCGTCCGGGTTCCGATTTCCATCGATACCTCGAAAGCCTCGGTGGCACAGGCGGCTCTCGACGCGGGAGCGGTGCTGGTGAACGATGTCACGGCCTTGCGAGGCGATTCCGCGATGGTGGAGGTCATCGTCCGTATGGGAGCCGGGATCGTCCTGATGCATATGAGCGGGACGCCGCGCACGATGCAGCAGCAACCCTCCTACGAGGATGTGGTGGGCGAGGTCTCCGTATTTTTCGAAGAGCGAATCCGTTTCGCCCTGTCGCGCGGCCTGGTGCAAACACAAATCGTGCTTGATCCGGGCATCGGATTTGGTAAGCTGCTCGAACATAACCTGACGCTCTTAGCGCAACTGGACCGGTTTGCAGGGTTGGGTTGTCCCTTGCTGGTGGGGGTCTCGCGCAAGGCGTTTCTCGGACAGCTGGTGGACCGGCCGGTGCAGGAGCGGCAGTGGGCGACGGCGGCGGCGGTGGCGATGGCGGTCGAGCGGGGCGCCGGAATCCTTCGCGTGCACGATGTGCGCGCGATGCGAGAAGTGATGCAGGTGACAATGGCAATCAGTCAAGCGACGGCCCGACCCATGAAAGCACAACATGCGTAAATTGTTCGGCACGGACGGGGTTCGCGGGGTTGCCAATCTCGATCCGATGACCAGTGAAATGGCGATGCAGTTGGGACGGGCCGCTGCGCATCTGTTTATGCGCCGGGCCGGACGACACCAGATCGTGATCGGCAAGGATACCCGCATCTCCGGCTATATGTTGGAGTCGGCCTTGACCTCCGGAATCTGTTCGATGGGCGTGGATGTGTTGCTGGTCGGTCCGATGCCGACTCCGGCGATTGCATTTTTGACCAGAAGCCTCCGGGCCGATGCGGGGGTGATGATTTCGGCCTCACATAATCCTTATCAGGATAACGGCATCAAGTTTTTCTCCAACGACGGGTTCAAGCTGCCCGATGAGATGGAGCAGCGCATCGAGGAACTCATCGTCTCGAACGGGATTGCCCACCTGAGGCCCACGGCCGATGCCATCGGCAAGGCCTATCGCATCGACGATGCCGAGGGGCGCTATATCGAGTTCGTCAAACGGTCTCTGCCGAAGACCATGGATTTCAAGGGACTCAAGGTCGTAGTCGATTGCGCCAATGGCGCAGCCTACAAAGTCGCGCCGAAAGTCCTGCGCGAGCTCGGGGCGACGGTCGAGGTGATCGGCGATAAGCCGAACGGGATGAATATCAATGCCGGCTGCGGGGCGGTTCACCCTGAATTGCTGCAACAGGCGGTGCGTGAGCGGGGGGCCCATCTCGGTGTGGCGCTGGACGGGGATGCCGATCGCGCGATCTTCGTCTGCGAACAGGGACGAGTCCTGGACGGAGATCCTATCATGGCGATGCTGGCGCTGGATCTGCATCGGCAGGGACAGTTGGCCAAGCAGACGGTGGTGGGGACCGTCATGAGCAACTTCGGGCTGGAACGCGCCATGACGAAGGCCGGCATCACGCTGGTGCGGACTGCCGTCGGTGACCGATATTTGCTCGAACGGATGTCGGCTGACGGGTATAACTTCGGGGGGGAACAGTCGGGTCATTTCATCTTCCTGGATCACAATACGACCGGTGACGGGCTACTCTCGGCGCTCCAAGTGTTGTCGCTGATGAAACGGACGGATAAATCCCTGTTGGACTTGGCCCAGGCCATGACGGCAGTCCCGCAAGTCTTGCTCAATGTGAAGGTGGCGAAGAAGCCGGACCTCGATACGGTCCCAGCTCTGCAACAAGCCATTCGTGACAGTGAACAGCGCCTCAATGGCAGCGGACGTGTTTTGGTGCGGTACTCCGGAACCGAGCCTCTTTTAAGGGTGATGGTTGAAGGGGAGCGCGATGACCAGATTCGCGACGTGGCCAATCGACTGGTCGAGGTCGTTAAGGCCCATATCGAGTAAGCTTCAGTAGCATCCTCTTGAGGGAGGCCTATGCTGCCGTCCCTGACTATTGCCTTTATCTCCGGGCTTTTCGTCGGATCGCAGATTCCCTATTTCCCCCTGTCCTCGTTCTTCCTGCTCTTCCTCACGGCTATCGGTGCTGTCTTCCTTGAACAAGTTGATCGATTGTCCCTCCGTCAGGCCTCGTGGCTTTACGGGACGCTCCTGGCGGGAGTGGTCTATTGGGCTCTGGCCGTCAGTCTGCCAGGCCATAGCACGCTGGCCGATCCGCCATCTGATCGGGCAATCGAGATGACTGGCCGCATCGTCGCGCCGGTGCAGCTGGCGCCTGATCGGCTGGTCATGATTGTCAGACCGGATGACCCTTCCGCATCGCCGGGAGTTGCCAGATTGGTTCGACTGACTTGGCGGACCCCTCAGCGAATATTTTTTCAGGGCGATGTGGTCCGCTTTCTGGCGCCCTTGCGCCGTCCGAGCGGGTCGTTGAATCCAGGCGGATTCGACTATGCGGCCTATCTTGAGCGGCAAGGAATTGACTCAGTCGCCACGGTGACAGGGGCCGAAGCGGTGCAGTTGCTTGAGTCCGGTCGTGCGCATGTCTGGTGGGCGATCTGGAATCAAGTTGATCGCTGGCGGAGCAGCATCCGTCTCGCCGCGATACAAAGTATTGCTCAGCCGGCGCTGGGGCTTTATCTGGGCATCATTCTCGGCGATCGCGGATATCTCGATCAGGACCTGCGCGATCAATTCATGGTGACGGGAACGGTCCATCTCCTGTCCATTTCAGGAAGCCACTTGGGCCTCGTCGCGCTGCTCATCTTTGCGGTGGTCAGATGGATGATGATTCTGCTGCCAGCCGATTGGCTGCTGTTCTTGTCCAGGAGGATTACGCCGACTCGCATCGCTGTTGCCTGTACGATTGTGCCGGTCACTGGCTATGCCTGCCTGGCCGGGGCGGAATTGGCGACGATGCGCTCGTTGCTGATGGTGGCTGTAGGGCTGATGGCGATCTGGCTCGGCCAGGAGCGGCGTCTGTTCCATGCTCTCTCGGCCGCTGCGTTGGTGATTCTCTTGCACGATCCTCAAGCCCTGTTCGATATCTCCTTCCAGCTTTCGTTTCTGTCAGTCCTTGCCATTGCCGGGTGGCTGGCCTGGAGGACTGCTGCTGATGTGGAAAAGTTTCCGAGCGAGCCGTCGCTCCTGAAAACATGTGCCGGGTGGGGGAGAGACTCGGTACTCATGAGCGGGGTCGTGACAATGGTGACCCTCCCGTTGGTGGCTCACTATTTCAATCAATTGCCCTGGCTCGGTCTGTTCACCAATGTGGTGGCCGTCCCTGCGATGGGAGTTTTGCTGGTTCCGATCGGACTGGCGGCCGGAGTCTGGCAGATTATGACAGGGGCAAGCCTGCTGCCATTGGCGTCATGGAATCAGTGGTTGCTTGAGCATTTTGTGGCGTCGGTCCGTCTGCTCTCGACCTTGCCGGGAGGGGAATGGCATGTCGCGGCCCCTTCGGCACTCACCATGGGGCTGTTCTATGTCTGCCTCGGATTGATATGGCTGCGAGTGGGTCGTGTGGGGCTTCGGTTGGTTGCAGGAGCCGGATTGGTCGCGGTCTTGCTCTGGTGGGCTTGGTCTCCCAGGATGTTTCCCGATGGAGAGCATTTCCGCGTCACGTTTCTGGATGTCGGCCAAGGGGATAGTGCGGTTGTTGAACTGCCTGATGGTCAGGTCCTGTTGATCGACGGAGGGGCGACCTATGAACGATTCGACATGGGTCGCGGAGTGGTGGCCCCCTTTCTCTGGAACAGAGGCATCCGTACCATCGACCAGGTGATCGGTACGCATCCGCAACTGGATCATGTCGGAGGCCTGGCCTGGGTGGTCCGTCATTTTACTGTGAAAAACTATTGGGGACTGGGTGAGCCCAGGGAGGAGCTGTTCTATCAGCGGCTGCAGCAGTCATTGGCCGATCGAGGATTATCCGAGCAGGTGGCGAGAGAGGGGCAGGGGATCCTCTCGTCCGGTCCCTGCCGGATGATGGTCCTCAATCCTCCGGCGGATGAGTCTGTTGGTGCGTCGATTCGTGATCGTCACGGGAGTGGACATGGTCTGAACAATCGTTCGGTGGTGACGAGGCTTACGTGTGGTCACCATGTGATCCTCTTTGCTGCGGATGTCGAGCGGGATGGCTTGGCGAGGATGATGCGAGCGACGCCTCACGATACGGTCGAAGTCCTGAAGGCGCCGCATCATGGAGCGGTCAGTTCGTTGAACCGCGATTGGCTGGCATCGGTGCATCCGACCTATGCGGTCTTTTCAGCCGGGCGGCATAATCCCTACAGGCACCCGGCTCAGGCCGTGCTCGATGTATACGAGGCGGAAGGGATTGCCACGTTGCGAACCGACCGCGATGGGGGAGTGTGGTTTGCCGGAGGAGTCTCTGGCAAGGCGCTCGAAGTCCATCGAACGAAAGAATGGTTGCTGCAACCGACGAATAGAACCTCCTGCCTTTGGGCTTGCGAGAGGGCGAATTGGATCAGGCTGTGGCAGCAGTGGCACGATTTTTAAAAGTATTAGCCCCTTGCACTGCGTCGCAGTTCCCGCTACAAGATTCTTCTATGGTTCCTACTGTTGAATGGAAAGACGGAGCAGTTCGATTGCTCGATCAAAGTCAGCTTCCTGGGAAGGTTGTGTTCCTGGATTGCCGGGACTATCTGACGGTGGCTCGGGCGATCAAGGAGCTGGTTGTTCGCGGGGCGCCTGCGATTGGCGTGACTGCAGCGATGGGCGTGGCGCTCGGCGCGCAATCAATTAAAGCAGTATCTTACGATGAATTTATGAATGCGATGCTTGAGATCTGCGACTGCCTGGCTGCGACCAGGCCGACCGCCGTCAATCTCTTCTGGGCGATAGAGCGGATGAAGCGAAAGTTATCGGAATTACGGGAACGGCCTGTATCGGACATTAAGCGGCTGCTCGTGGAGGAGTCGCAACGGATCCTGGATGAGGACATCGCGCTTTGCAAGGCGATGGGGCAGCACGGCGCGAAGCTTATTGCCAGCGGCCAAACAGTCCTGACCCATTGCAATGCCGGCGCATTGGCGACGGCTGGTTACGGCACGGCGCTCGGCGTGATTCGCGCAGCTTGGGAGCAGGGGAAGAAGATTCAGGTTATCGCAGATGAGACCAGACCGGTGCTGCAGGGAGCGAGGCTCACGGCCTGGGAGTTGATGCAGGACAAGATTCCCGTGACGCTCATCACGGACAATATGGCTGGCGCGCTCATGAGACAGGGGAAGATTCAACTCTGTGTCGTGGGAGCTGACCGGATCGCCGCCAACGGGGATGTGGCGAATAAAATCGGGACCTATTCGGTTGCCGTGCTGGCGAAGGCTCACGGGATTCCCTTTTACGTGGCGGCTCCCTATTCCACGATCGATTTGAAGACGAAAACAGGAGCGGAGATTCCGATCGAAGAGCGGAACCCGTTAGAGGTCACGACCATCCACGGCAGCCACGCGATCGCTCCAGCCGGAGTCGCGGTCTACAATCCAGCCTTCGACGTGACGCCGGCTGAATTGATCACCGGCATCATCACCGAACGGGGCGTGTTTCGCCCCCAAGATCTGGCGGCGCAATTCTCTTCCTAACAGGATGCTGAAAAAGTCCGCCAGCGGCGTGCTCGGCTCGTCGAAATCCTCAACGTACCCCGAGGGCACGCCTCCGGTTTCGACTCGCCTGCGGCCTTGCTGACAGACTTTTTGAGCATCCTGAGGTTATTCGGCCCCCGCACCATTCGGAATACGTTTGCGCTATTTCCTGTATGAGGCGAGTTTTTCCGCAGCCGCCTGAGGCTGCGCTCCCTTGCAAGGCTGGCAGCCCCTCCTTATAATGGGCCGGTCAATTTCGACATTTTCTATCATTAGCGTGGAGGAAGAGTTCAAGCGATGAGTGAACGAACATTAGCGATTATCAAGCCGGATGCAGTCAAAAAGAACGCGATTGGCGACATTATTGCCAGCTACGAAAAAGCCGGGTTGAAGCCGGTGGCCATGCGCATGATGCAGTTTTCGAAATCCACCGCCGAGGGATTTTACTCCGTGCATAAGGCCCGTCCATTCTTCGATAGCCTCTGCACGTTCATGTCGTCCGGTCCGGTCGTGGTGCTGGTCCTGCAAGGCGACAACGCGATCAAGAAGAACCGTGAGCTGATGGGCGCGACCGATCCGGCCAAGGCGGAAGCGGGCACGATCCGCAAGGCGCATGGGGCGAACATCGAGTTCAACGCGGTGCATGGGTCCGATTCTCCGGAGACCGCCCAGTTCGAGATCGCCTATTTCTTTCCCTCGATGGAAATCGTCGGATAGGCATCTGCCGATCGGCGTGAGCGACTGCGTCTCGTGACCAGGGTCTTCTTCATAAGGAGTGTGCATGATTCCGAAAGATCTCCGGTACCACCAAGAGCATGAATGGGTGCGCGTGAGCGGCCAGCAGGCGACGGTCGGCATCAGTCATTTCGCCCAGGATGCGTTGGGCGACATCGTCTTTATCGACATGCCGAAGCCAGGCGCTGTCGTCAAGGCGGGGCAGCAGATCGGTGAGGTCGAATCGACCAAGACCACCTCCACGATCTACACGCCCGTGAGCGGTACGATCGTGAAGATCAATGCCGATTTGAAAGATCATCCGGAGGTGGTGAACTCCGATCCCTACGGCAAGGGCTGGATGGTGACGATCGATCTCTCCAATGCCGGTGAAGTCGAGCAGCTGATGACGGCAGCGCAGTACGAGGACTTTCTCTCCACACAAAAGCATTGATTCGCTCCCATGTCTAAACACATCGCCATTGTCGGCGCGGGACCTGGTGGGTATGTCGCGGCGATTCGGGCGGCCCAACTGGGCGCCCGCGTCACCGTCATCGAGTCCCATGCGTTGGGTGGCGTCTGTTTGAATTGGGGCTGCATCCCCAGTAAGGCCCTCCTCTCGGTTGTCGAGCTCGGCGACAAGGTCAAAAAATCAGAAGACATGGGGCTGCTCGTCCAAGGGCCGGTCACGTACGATCTCGCCAAGATGGTCGCCAGAAAGAACAAGGTCGTCGCGATGCTCGTGAAGGGCATTGCGACCCTGTTCAAGACTTGGAACATCGAACAGGTGCAGGGGCGCGGATCGTTGCGGGATCGGCAGACGGTCACGGTGACTTCAGCCGATGGCGCGACGCGGGACATTCAGGCTGACGCGATCGTGATTGCTACCGGGTCGTCCTGGCCGAATCTGCCGCAGTTTCCCATCGACGGGCAGCAGGTCCTCACCAGCCAACATCTTCTGGAGCTCGATCGGATTCCTGTTAGCCTCTTGATCGTCGGGGGGGGAGTCGAAGGCTGCGAGTTCGCGGCGCTCTACAGTGGGCTGGGGACGGAGGTCACGATTGTTGAATTGCTGCCGCGCGTGCTCCCCTTGGAGGATGAGGATATTTCCTCGACGATGGAGCGGGAGCTGAAGAAGCGCGGCGTGACGGTGTTGACCGGGAACAGTGTTGAGAAATTTGACCGATCACCGACTGGTATCGCCGCTCATCTCAAAGATGGCACGCAGGTTACGGCTGAGAAGCTGTTGGTGTCCGTGGGTCGCGGATTGAATAGCGCAGGACTCGGGCTGGAGCCGGTGGGGGTACAGACGGGCAGGCGGGGGGAGATCCTCGTCAATGAGCGGATGGAAACTACCGTGCCAGGGATCTATGCGATCGGTGACGTGGTTGGCAAGGTCATGTTGGCGCATGTGGCCTCGGCTCAGGGCAAGGTGGCGGTCGAGAATATTATGGGGCATGAGGCGCAGGTCCGTTACGACGTCATCCCTGCAGGAATCTTTACCCTGCCTGAGATCGGTCGTGTGGGTATCACGGAACAGCAGGCCCGAGAGCGAGCCCAGGCTGCCGGGCAGAACCCAGACAGCTCAGTTACGGTAGGGCGTTTTCGCTATGCAGGCTTGGGGAAGGCGCAAGCGACGGGGGACACGACGGGCCTGTTCAAAGTCATTGCCGAGTCGCCTGGCGGGAAAATCCTGGGTGTCCATATCATCGGAGCTCACTCAGCCGACCTGGTGCATGAAGCGGCCTTGGCGATGCAGGTCGGCGCGACGGTGACGCAAATGGCGGAGATGATCCATGCCCATCCGACATTGTCAGAGGGCCTGATGGAAGCGGCGGAAGACGTCGAGGGGAAAGCGATTCATCAAATCAGAAGCAAGAGGTCTTAAAGTCATCAAGTCATCAGGTCATCAAGTCGTCGGACTTTTGACTTGAGACGTTCGACGTTTGACTTTGGATGCGACGTTCGACGTTCACCGTGACGACTATGCTCTACTCTCTCTTCATGAAGCTTGGCATGTTTGTTGTGACCCTGGGAGTCGTTTTCTGGATTGGCTGGACCTTGCCAACCTCATTCGACCGAATATACGAGCGTGAAGCCTCATCGTCTGAAGGGGTGAAAGTTGAGAGGGGGCCGGACCCTGGACAGGTTGCGGCGGTGAGTCCAGCCCCTGCCGCTTCGTTGCCAGCGCCGTCGCTTCCTATTGTTCCGAAACGATCTCACGATGGCCTCCTCGATTTGAATCGGGCGACGGAGCAGGATTTTGACGCGTTGCCTGGGATCGGCCCGAAGTTGGCTGAACGGATTATGGAGTATCGGCAATCGGTGGGGGCCTTTCATGCGCTCGATGAATTGCGAGAGGTCAAAGGGATCGGCAAAAAGAAGTTTGAGCGGATTCGTCCACTGGTTACGGTGACGCCGGATGGCAGTTCTATCGCGAAGGGGAAGAAGACGACATGAGTGAACTCTCCCGTCAACTCGATCTGATCCTCCGTGGAGTCGTGGAGGTCATTCAACGGGCCGAACTTGAGTCGAAGCTGACCAGGTCCTTGAAGGAGAACCGGCCGCTGCGCGTGAAGGCCGGTTTCGATCCGACTGCGCCGGATCTGCATCTGGGCCATACGGTCTTGATTCACAAGCTCAAACACTTTCAGGAGCTGGGCCATCAAGTGATCTTCTTGATCGGCGATTTTACCGGCATGATTGGCGATCCGACCGGCCAGTCGGAAACACGCGTCGCCCTGTCGAAGGAAAAAGTTTTGGAGAATGCCAAGACCTACGAACGGCAGATCTTCAAGATCCTCGATCCGGCCAAGACCCTGGTGGAATTCAATAGCCGCTGGATGAGCACGATGACGGCGGAGGGGTTGATCCATCTGAGCGCTCATAGCAGTGTCGCGCGGATGCTCGAACGGGACGATTTTCACAAGCGGTACCATGAGCAAAAGCCAATCAGTATCCATGAGTTCATGTATCCCCTTGTGCAGGGCTACGATTCCGTGGCGCTCAAGTCCGATGTCGAGCTGGGCGGCACCGACCAGAAATTCAATCTGTTGATGGGGCGTGAGCTGCAACGGGACTATGGTCAGGAACCGCAAGTGGTGATCACGATGCCGTTGCTCGAGGGGACGGACGGCGTGAAGAAGATGAGCAAGAGCGTCGGGAACTATATCGCGCTGGAAGACAGTCCGAACGAAATGTTCGGGAAGCTCATGTCGATCAGCGATCTGTTGATGCTCCGGTACTATGAGCTGCTGACGACGGAGGATTTAGCTGGCGTGAAGGCCGCGCATCCGATGGAGGCGAAGCAAGCGCTCGCGGCCCTGATCGTGGCGAGGTATCACGGGGCGGAAGCGGGCCAGCAGGCGAAGGCGGCCTTTCAGCAGAAGTTTTCCGAGCGAGAGTTTCCCGCGGAGCCGGATGTCCGTTTGACCTTGACTCAGGCAGATCTGCGAGAGGGTCAGACGATCAGTCTGGTCGATTTGGTAGCCAAGACGGGGCTGGTGCCGAGTAAGAGCGAGGCCCGGCGGCTGATTATTCAGGGTGGGTTAGAAGTCGATGAGCTGAAACAGGGCGATGCCACGGCGGTCGTATCGATCGTGACTGGGAGGGTGTATCGCTTGAAGATCGGTCGGCGAAAGTTTGCGTTAGTTGAATTGCCGGGCTCGTGACCAAGAGTTTCTTGACTTGGCCTAGAGGCCCGTCGTAGGATTCGGTTCAGTGAGCGGGCGTAGCTCAGTGGTAGAGTCCTTGCTTCCCAAGCAAGTTGTCAGGGGTTCAAATCCCCTCGCCCGCTCCAATACTTTCAACCGCTTGTGTCTCTTCATCGTGCGGCCTCTCCTGCTCGGTTCCGGTTCCCGTCACGGTTGGGTTTGAATTCTCCTCCTCGCCCCTCGATTCCGTCACGATCTGCGTCTTCTTGATCGTTCCCTTCCCAAACCCTGAGACTCCCTCCAGCGCCCCTTGCAGGTGGGTAGGGCTGAGGTGGGCATACCGCGCCACTAAGTCCGTTCCACTGTGCCGTAGCAAGGCCGCGATGGTGCTAGGGGCTTGGCCGTTCATCGCAAGCCGTGAGGCGAACGTATGACGCAAGGTGTGCCAGGTCACGCCAGGGAGCTTCGCGGTCACAATGGCGGGCTGATAGACCCGATAGTAGAAGTTATGATGGTCCAGGTGTGTGTCGGGGTTCTCACTCGGAAACACCCAGACCGACGTATTGCCAGCGATGAGGCCGCCCAGGATCGCCTTGGCTTCTTCTGTCAGGTGCACATATTGGACGGTTCCCGACTTGGTGTGGGGGAGGGTAATCAAGCCCCGTTCGAGGTCAATGTCGGCCCATCGCAAGCCAAACTGCTCAGACTTTCTCATGCCCGTGAGAATCGCCAGCCGAATCCAACGGTCATAGGGTTGACCTACCGCCTTGCACAGCTGCGCCTCCTCCTCAATCGAGAGGAATCGTGTTTTCCCCGCTCGCACCGTGGGGAGCTTCACGCTGGCAAAGGGGCTTTTCTCAATCACCCCTCTCCCGATGGCCCATCGGAATACATGCCGGAGAAACTTCATGTAATGCAGGATGGTTTGAGGGGTTTTCTTTGCCGTGCTCAAGTCTGCCATCGCCTGGTCAAGCAGGGCAGGGGTCACGGCGTGCAGGGCCTTCCCAATCAGGCGATCAGTCCACCATTGCCCATAGTACTTCTCCACGGCGATGGTCGAAGGCGTCTTGCCACTGGTCGGGAGGGTCAGCAGATAGCTCGCAATCACCGCCGCAGCGGCCTCTCTCCCGCCGTGCCGATAGCGTTCGGGAAAGAAGCGCCCTTGCTTCTGTTCCTGTTTCGCCTTCTCGTAAAAGTCTCGGGCTTCCGTCTTGTTATTGAAAGCCCCGAACCGCCGTTCCTTCCCGTCGTGATAGAGCCGCACATGCCATACCGTCTTGCCGGTCGAATCTTTCCTCGCCAGCAAGCCCCGATCCTTTCTTCCTGCTCGCGCCATCGCTCACCGTCCTTTCCGGCCCATCACGGGGGCCTGCTTAAAATGTTCCTCCAGCAAGTACCGAATAAACCCGCTGGCCGTGGTGCCCTGCTCTCGCAAGCCGTCCAACCTCGCCTTGACCGGCTCCGGCACTTGGATCAATAACCGAATCATCTTCATCCCCGTCACCTCCTCTCATTGATACTATATGATATCATGATATGCCTATATATCATTTGATGTCAAGTGGACGCTCTGCTACACTCCCGGCCTATGACGAAGCCGAAAACGAATCAGACCACCCGCGATTTCCTCCTCCGCGACCTTCCCCTTGACGTGGCTGAGAAGTTGAAAGTCGCCGCATCCCTTCACCGGACCCCGATGAAAGACTACATCCTGACTGTGCTCGAAACTCACCTGAAGGAATTGGAGCGTAAGGGGATTACCTTGAGTCTGCCGAAGGGGAAGTGATCATGCTGAGGTCGCAGACTGTCCGCCCAACCGTCTACGCCTTGCTGCTAGTGCTGTGTCTCGCCACTCCCGCATGATGAGGGAGTGTGGCTGTGTCAGATTCAGAACTGTGGATAGAACCGTGACCTCGCTTACGCGCTCGTCACCTCCGGCAAAAATAACATGGGGGGGGAGGGGGAAAAACAGGCAAGGCGAGATGTGCGTCTAGACCTTCACCCGGCGCACGAGTTTTGGGGGATTTCTAAAACTTGGCCCTTTCGTGCGCGTCGAGACGAAATGTTCGTATCAATCTGCCAAGTCCACTGTTAGTTTTGGGGAACGCCGGGCGATGGATTAACGATAATGTCGTACCGCGCTGCGGCTTTGTTCCAGTCTTCGGGACGCCCCCACTGCACGAGGATTCCGTCCTCAAACATGAACCAATGCAAAACCGTGGGTGTTACTCCGTCCGTGAGCCACACTTCGCCAACCTCCAGCAGCTTACCGGTGCTGGAGCGGTGTGCGGCACGTATCTCCATGCCAGGGGCACCCCCGCCCCATACAGACCGCTCCCCAGGAAACTTTGACAAGACGGTTCCTTTGGTTTGGCCAAGCGCAATCTGATTCAAGTTACTTTTTAAATAGTGCCGTTGGGCACAACCGACCAAGAGCAGCAAAGCCATACCGGCAATACACGTGATCAATTTGCTCATTTCTTCCCCTTTGATATTTCTCAGATCTGCAAATTATTTAGCCTAACCACGGAATATGCCCAGGTAGACTAGTCGGATTGTGAGAGGGTTGATACGCCGTCGCCAGCCGTTTCGCCGCAAAGCTAGGCTATCCGTGGGAAGGTGTCAAGGTTGAGGGAGTGGGGGGAGTGGTGCGGTCATGCTTAGGGGTGGCGTGTCGGCCTTGTGGGGTTCCATGCCCACATCTAATTCTGTGACGCGGGAAACTTCGATAGATACTATTGTAAGCGGACTCGCTCCTCATCCGGCACTTGCAGAAACTCCACCCCGAACTGTCTGCCTCCCAATTCAATGGTTTATTCGGTTGAGGTACTGCTCGGGGGTCTCACCTGGGCGATGGAGCACGGAACTCTTCGATGAGGCGTTTTGGCTCTCACCGATATATTTCACCGCCAGGCATTCCCCCGTGGCAATAAAGTGCGGGAAATTATCAACCGCGACCTTTCCGATTAGTTTGTCGCGTCGCTCTACCGCTTTTATCTTGGCCACAAAGACATAGTCGTCGTGAAGCGTCCCGATGGTACGTGCAGTGATTTGATCACCAAAGCTCTTCGCTTCAGCTCTCTTGTCTTCGGGCAAGCTACAATTGAAGACAAAATCTATATCAACAACGCCCAATCTATATTTCTCAAGAGTCCCTTGCAAATACCCTTTCCGAAAGTGAAGCCTGTACTCATCACCCTTGCGCGTCACATCATACAATGACCCACTTGATAGAATAGGGCGTCCGTCTGGTGGAATCAGCCGATCCTGCACTTCCATAGTCCATACGGGATTGCGCTTGAATGACCCTTGCCAACTGCCATCTGCGTTATACTTTTTCTCGAATTCCATGAACACCTGATTTCTCCGTTCTTCCAACTCCTTCGCGGCTTCCTTCCGACCCTCTTTTGGAAGTTCGCGTGCCTCCCGTTGAGAATTCTGGTCGCACCCCACAAGAGAGAGAATTAGAAAACAGAATAGTAGACTTTGGAAGGGAGCACGGCAGTACATAGGGGCCTCGCAGGGAAATTGAAGGTTCATTGTAGGCGGGGTGCGATGAGGGCGCAAGCACCGAACGGGTACGGTGACAAGATAGAGACTTGAGCGTCCCTACGGCAACGTAGGCATCTCAGGTCGTATGCGGGAGTGGGATCGAGAGGCCTGGGTATGCCTCGGCATGAGGGGAACACGGTAAGGGCGGTAATGATGAGCGGCGAGGGTACGCGACCTGTCACCCACGCCCTCTCACGATTTCACCCTGCACAGCTCCCTCTACGCACCTCCCGGACTCACCAGGCGAGGGGACTAGACAGACCACAGGGGGTGCGAGAGGTCAGGAGGGCCACACGGGCTTAGCTCTCTTGGCTGGTCCATAACCCGCTGAGAGGATATGCCGGACGTTATCGTACCCAGCCCCTCACCTTCTTTACGGCGTCGAAGCCTGGTCCGTCAAATCCTCATTCGTCGCTAACCGCACGAACTTGGTATTGAGCGCCGACCAGTCCTTCCCAACGGTGAAGGCCCACGTCGCCCCCTCCGCATCGACATAGATAAAATCCACCGTACCGACCTGCACCTGCCCTGCTCGCGTCCAGGCGATCAGGGAGCCGTGTTGAATCGTGGAGGGGGAGCCGCCCAGGCCGGTGCATCCTGTCTCGGTCGTATGCGCGATGCTGGTGTGACAGACGAGGCACTCCTGCCAGTGGCGATTAATCATCGCGGCACAGTTTGGGCAATGTCCTACCGCGGTCGAGCTCATCGTGCGCCCCCTTTTGGCTGGCAACTCTCTAGGCAACTCAATGTTGCCTGGCCTGGAAATGTTGCCACGGTTAGCAACCCTGCAACTCCAGTGTTGGCACATGGTTTCTCCGAATGTTGCCTAAATTCTTTGTGAGATTCTGCACACGGGAAACAGGCAACCTTTTGGATGCACCGGCAACTTTGCAGGCAACCCCCAGGCAACCCAATCATGCAACCTCCGCTCTGAGCTTCTTTAAGATCCGTGAGGCATAGCCTTTATTGATCCCTAATTCCTCGCTCAATTCGGTAGGCCCATTCACCCCTTCAGCGACGAGCTTGCGGGCTTTATCTAAGGTGGACACCTCCATTGGTACCCAGGACCATTGCAGCCGGTCATTGACGGTATTGAGGCGCACATCGAGCGGCCCTACGTCATCGCCCGTGACACTTCGGCATTTGGTGAAGCTTAATTCAAAGTGACACCCTTCCCGCGCATCGCCGCCCGTTGGCTTCGCCAGTTGAATCACCGTATCTAATGAATCTTCTCGTCCGCTGGTTCCTCGTTGCTGCCCGCCTTTCCCCGCATGGTGGACAAGGATGGTCGCCAGCCCCCGGTGCCGTAGGCGAATCAGCCAGGCATTGATCGGTTCCCAATCCTGTTTTGAATCTTCGTTAATCCCACTGAACAGACAGGAGATATTGTCGAGGATCATCACGCGAATTTCAGGACGAGCATCGAGGATCTTGACCACCTCTTGCCGCATGGCGTCTGAGGTCAAGATGAGGTCCTTACCGCCGCATCGTTGATAGACGAGTTGCCCGGTAAGAAACTCCAACGGCGCAATTGGAGGCGTCTCCATCAAGGCCGTAGTCCGCTGCCTCAGCTCATCGAGCTGCATCTCGCCATCGACATAGAGGACCCCTACGGGCTTGGTACAGTCCCACTTCCAGAGGGGTTTGCCTGTCGTGAGACTTGTCGCAATCGCCAGTTGAAAGAACGTCTTGCCGACGCCGCGAGGGCCATAGGCCATGACGTTGCCACCCTCCGGGAGCCACGGCAGGTAGCGGGGGCGTTCGGGAATTTCGAGCGAGAGGAGGTCGGTGTAACTGACTAGTGCCGTCGAGAGATCGCGCGCCACCTTCTGGGGAGCCTCGTCTACATCTATCATCGCCTGATTCTCCTGTGCCTTTTTTATTGCCCCCTCAATCGCCATTTTCACGGCATCGAGGCCTTGCCTTGTGTGCAGATCGTTAAAGTCGTGGCCCTCCGTTTCGGGAAGGCATGTCAAGCCGCCGATCGCCTCCGCTGCCTTCTGGGCCGCTTGCTGCCCGGTGCCGGTCAGATCGTTGTCACCGCATAGAACGATCATGGCCGTCGGATACTGTCGCCGCAGTTGTTCGGCTACGAGTGTCAAGATGTTCGCAGAAAAGGCCACCACGACCGGAAGGCCAGTGGCCTCGTGCAAGCTCGCGCCGGTCGCAAAGCCTTCGGATACAAGAATGGTATCGGCCTCGGTCAGATCACCGATAAGGCAGGAGCCGCCTTTGACCTGCCCCCCAGGAAGGAACTTCTTCGGGACGTCTGGATCTGGAGAGATGAATTGCAGGCTGCATAGGATGCCGCCGATCATCACCGGCACGATCAGACGATTCTCGTTATCGACTCGCAGGCCGTGAGGTTGGATCTGCTTTTTCGTGAGGTAGGGATGGTCTGCCGGTGCCGCTGGCGCCGCGTCCAAGATCGCTTGTGCCCTCTGTGCGGCTTCCGCATGCTGCTTGGCTTCTTCCTCTTCGCGAATACGCCGGAGTTCAGCAACTCGCCGCGTGTGTGCGGCCCGCTCTGCTGCCGTCATGGCGTGATCGTGTTGTGCGTACCAGGTCTCCGACAGCCCGCTGGCCCAATCGCCATAGGCACCGCCTTGTCCGTCCTCCGATATCCAGGCCCAGCCGGATTTGTTGCCGTGAGATTTTCCGATACCAGGGAATCGAACGATTCGACCCGGCACAATGTTCTCCGGCAATGCCAGCGCGTCCCTCTCCGCTGCCTGGCGGAAGGCCTCCAGTCGGGTTCCTGTCATTTCGTCACAGCCTGCTGCGTCAACTCGTCAGCTAGTGGTCGCCGTAGCGCCGCCAGGACTTCAGGCATCGAAAACCTTACTCCGCGCTTCTTCTGCCCGACTTTGTAAGACGGAATCAGATTCAGCACTGCCATTCGATACAGGCTCGACTTTGCCATTCCTAGCTGTCGTGCTGCTTCATCGACACTCACAAGGCACTGATCGCTCATCGTCATACCTCCCCGTGTTCCACGCTGCACAATGCAGTGTGCTGGAGCATGGAAAGTAACAGGGAATATGAAATCTGCAATTCCACCCATAGACCCGTTATGGGTGGAACTGGGAGAGCTACTTGCGGTTAGACTTAAAGATTTTTTCGCGCCATAATTCGAGGGGGGAAAGGGGGCTGGTTCTGAGCTTCGGAAAGATAATTTTCTTCAGTCGAGATGGGCTAATGCCGTAGAGATGTTTGAGCATGTCCAACGCTATTTCGGAAGGAGGTGCTGAGCATGCTGTTTCAATCATTTCAGCGGTCACCCGAGCATGCGTGCGGGTCTCATCATGGTATGGATGTCGATTGAGAAGGCCTTGTAGTTTCTCCTTCCAAAACGTTTTTCTCACATGGCCCGGCTTACTCCTAAGTCCAGGATTGTCTTCCCTGAGTCTGGAGATGTCACGCAAGAATTGAGTGTAGTACTGTAAAAGGTGCCTAGGCCTATCGAGAGATTTCTGTCCTTTCTTCGGCTTCGTCCGGAGCATGTGTTGGAATGCTTCCCTCATCCATTTCTCGCCAACGTCACCTCCGCCGTACTTCTTACTAAATGCCTTTGAGCACCATGTCCACTCGAACTCCCCAAACTCATCAAGTATTATTTCAGCCCAACGGGGATTGCTGCGCTCTAATCGCATCCACGCGACAACACAAAAACCTTTCCACGCTTCGGCTGGCAGTCCCTCTAAGGAAAACGGGTTAAATTCTTCATCGCCTATATTAAATCTTGTGGCAATTTCACTATCCAAAATTTTCTTCTTCGTGGTCATAGCCCCTCCGGCAGCGTTCTACTGTTGGGATGAAGGAAAGCCCAATTTGGGTGGGGCAGGACTATCGCAAGGGCACTGCCGCTGCATATTGGTCTGGAAGGCATGCTACGTCCTGCACGGGGATAACCACCTGATGGCGAAGACCATACGCGTCACGGTTCCAGTCACGGTTCCGGTCCGAAAAGAGTCACGATGAGGGGATAGCACAGGAGGGGAGGGGAAGCAACGGCAGGACACAACCGCAGGCCCAAACCCTTGATGGGCGTGAGCCTGCCGGTGTATGATGTGGTCTACTGTGTCGTAGCGTATCACATGGGAAAATTACCTAATGCGCTTCCCAAGCAAGTTGTCAGGGGTTCAAATCCCCTCGCCCGCTCCAAACACAGACGTCACACGTACGAGGTGAAGGACTTGAGAGGCATGCGCTTTCAAGTCCTTTTTTTTGTACCTTATGCGGTTGAGTCATGACGCGGGCGATCACGGGCGATAGCCTGTGTGTCGCAGAAAGGATCTATTGTGAGCCGAAAACAGTTTGGATTTCTGATCGTTGTGACGTTCATTGGAAGCCTCATGGGCGGAGCCGTCAGCGGGTGGTGGCTGGCTCCGGCGCTCGTGGGGGCGCAGAAGGCCAATGGGGTGAATGCCGAAGAGTTTCTGTTGTTGGATGCGAATGGCAAGGCGCGAGCCGGATTGGGACTCGATCAAAATGGGGAGGTGGGTCTGGTGCTGACGAGTCGTGATGGGAGTCGGAAGCTGGCTCTGTCTCCCGACGACCGATTTGCCGTGAAGCTATCTGATCAGAACGGGCGGGTCATCTGGTCGGCCCCGTAGCAGAGGCCGACCAAAAAATATTGGGTTGGGTAAAATCTGAGGTAGTTCGGGTGAATCTGGAGCCTGTTTCAAAAGGCTGTCCAGCAAGGCCGCAGCCGATGACGGCACCGGAGGCGTAGCCTTTAGGCTACGTTGAGGATGCTGTCGAGGCGAGAACGAAGCTGGCGGACTTTTGGGACAGGCGACTAAACGGCTTTTTCGACTTTGCCGCTGCGCAAGCAACGGGTGCAGACCCTGATACGCTTCGGCTGCCCATCGATTAGAGCCCGGACTGGTTGGAGATTCGGTTTGAAAATCCGCTTGGTCTTGTTATTGGCGTGACTGATGTTATTGCCGGATTGGCGGCGTTTGCTGCAGAGATCACATGTAAAGGCCACGGTACACTCCTTCATCTGGTCGAATCGATAGAAGATTGCGAAGGGAAAATGTACCACAGGGCCATCGGTTTTGACAAGCAGGTTTGATGGTTGGTTGGCGACCAAGGGGGCGACAGCAGGAAAGGGTGATGGATAATGACGGGAATCGATCTATTAGGGTTTGCGGCAGGGACATTGACCACCTGCGCCTTTTGGCCCCAGTTGCAGAAGACCTGGACGTCGAAGTCTGCCGGTGATGTCTCAATGGGCATGCTGGCCATCTTCTCAGCCGGTGTCTGTCTCTGGTTTCTCTATGGATTGGTCCTCCAGGCCTGGCCGATCATTTTGACCAATGCCGTGACGCTGCTATTGACGGGGGCGATTCTTGTGCTGAAGCTGCACTACCGCCGTTAGGGCTGTTCATTATTGATCTTGACAACTTTTCCCTCCTCTCCTAGAGTGCCTGCACATTGTGATTCCTGGGTCAGGGAAGAGGGTGCAAGTCCCTCGCGGTCCCGCCGCTGTAAATGGGGACGAAACCCGTAGATGCCACTGGGATGCAGTGATCGGTGATGAGTGACGAGTGATGAGTCGCGCGCGGCTACGTAGCTGCCTTGTACCCATCACCCCTAACGCATCACTCATCACGCAATCCTGGGAAGGCGCGGGGAGTAGAGTGAACCATGAGCCAGAAGACCTCCCAGGATCGTTGACCGAGATTCCCTCGTGGGCTGGGGAATTGGCGAGGATGAGTTGCGGGTGCAATCCTCAGGGTCTTACCACGGCCTTGGGGATTTTTTATTTCCAGCACGTTGAAAACGGTTTCACGCTTTGTTCTCGCTTCGCGCAACGCCTGCGACGTACGGGAGCGAGTACGTCTCGGCGGTTCGCGTGCTGCGGCCTTGCTGAAAAGCTGTGTTGAACGTGCCGGGGAGCGCAATTGGGTATTCGGGGTTTTTCTGTGTCTTCTGTGGTTGAACGTTGGCGCTGTTTTTGCCGGTGATGAGGGATCGAACATGGCACGTCGACAGCAAGGCATTCTGACCGGGATGCCTTTCATGGCGAATATCACCCCGCGGACGTTCGTCGACGATCTCGGCCGTAAATTGTATTTGGCGAAGGCACCCACGCGGATCGTCTCCCTCGCGCCCAGTATTACGGAAATTCTTTTTGCCATCGGATTAGAGCCGCAGATCGTCGGCGTCACCGAGTTTTGCGACTATCCGCCGGAAGCCAAGCAGAAGCCTAAGGTCGGCTACACCCATCCGAACATTGAAGTCATCGTTTCGTTGCAACCGGATTTAGTCTTGGCGCCTCGCTCCTTTCTCCGGGCCGACCTTCTGGTGAAGCTGGAGCAATTGAAAATTCCGACCTTCATCGTCGACCCGGAGTCGTTCGAGGAGATTCCCAGTCGCATTCAGTTGATCGGACGCATGGCAAATCGCTCTGCCTCGGCCGACGCGGTGGCGAAGGCGATGAAGGAACGGATCGCGGCGATCCGAAGCAAAACGGAGGGCTTGCCGCGGGTCCGCCTGCTCTACGTGCTCAACAGTCAGCCGCTGATTACCGTCGGTCCTGGAAGCTTCATCCATCACGTGATCGGGCTTGCGGGAGGCGTCAACATTGCGGGCCAGGCTTCCGTGCCCTATCCACGCCTCAACATGGAAGTGGTCCTGAAGGAAGATCCCGAGATCATCGTCTTTCCCGTTGGGAAGGCCGATGGAGTGCCATCGGGCGATCAACAGCTCTGGCAGCAATGGCCGTCGCTCTCGGCGGTGAAACGGGGACGGCTCCATCAGATCCCTTCCGATATTCTGAACCGTCCTGGGCCTCGGATCGTCGAGGGGTTGGAACGGCTGGCGATCATTCTCCATCCTGAAGCCTTCGCGGCGAGCGTCGCGCCGTGACTGACATGAAGGCCACCAGCGATCCGCCGCAATCTGCCTTCCCCTCCAAACAATCGACCGTTCTGAAGTATCCAATTACCTCTCCCCCGTTGAGCGGCGCCGTGCTGACCGCCAGGCGCTGGAGCTCTGTGATGGCGCCGCTTGCGCTGCTGTCCACCATCGGGGTTTTAATCTGTTTGCAGTTCGGGTCGCAATGGATCGGGCTGGGTCAGGTGATCGATATTGTGAGTCACGTCCTGCGCGAAGGGTCGGTCGATAGTGAACAGGTGGGGACGACCGGCGTGATCCTCATGCAAGTGCGATTGCCGCGTCTCTTGTTGGGGCTTCTCGTTGGCGCCTGTTTGGCCTCTGTCGGCGTCGTGCTGCAAGCCCTGTTGCGCAATCCCTTGGCTGACCCCTATGTGCTCGGCGTGTCGAGCGGGGCGGCCCTTGGCGTGGCCCTGGCGATTCTGCTGGGGATCGGCTCGACGTTTCTAGCTCTGTCGGTCTTGCCGCTCTGCGGATTTGCCGGAGGGCTCCTGTCTCTCGTGGTTGTCTATCGGATGGCGGTCTCCTATGGACGGTTGCCGATTCACAGCCTCCTGCTCGCAGGGGTGATCCTGAATTCGATTTTTTCGGCCTTGATCATGTTCATCACTTCGATCATGGAGCCGAATCGCTCTGCCGGCACGATGACCTGGCTGATGGGGACCTTGACCGCGCCGTCCTATCCGGCCTTAGCCATTCTGACCTGTTATCTGCTGGGCGGGCTGTTCCTTCTGCTTAAGCAGGCACGGAAGTTAAACGTGTTGACCTTGGGTGAGGAGTCCGCGCGGTCCTTGGGGATCGAGACGGAGCGGGTCAAACGGCAGGTCTATCTCCTCTCTGCCCTGATCACCGGGGCGGTCGTGTCGGTGAGCGGGATGATCGGCTTCGTCGGCATGGTGATTCCCCATGCGGTTCGGCTGATGCTCGGAGCGGATCACCGGTTGCTCCTGCCTGCGTCGGCGCTTGTCGGGGGAATGTATTTGATGGTTGCCGACACCTTGGCCCGCACGTTGCTGAGTCCGGCGGAGATCCCGGTCGGCATCATCACGGCGCTGGCAGGCGGCCCCTTCTTCATCTACCTCCTGGTGTGGCGGAAGGATCGGTTCGCATGAGCCAGTTTCCAAAGAACGAAGATTTGATGATCGATCAAGCCGGGCCAGGCGCCGGTGCCCCACGCAGAGCCTATGAGGTGCGGTCTCTGCGATTTCGCTACCATCCGCTCAGTCGGGGCGCCGCCAATTGGGTGCTCGACGGAGTGACCTTTGATATTCAGGCCGGAGAGATTCTTGGCATCGTGGGCCCGAACGGATCGGGAAAGACGTCGCTCCTCAAACTGTTGGCGAAGGTCTTGCGGCCGCACGATGGCGCCATGGCCCTGTTCGAGCGCGATCTTTGGGCGATGCCGCAAGTGGAGGTGGCCAGGACCGTTGCCTTTGTGCCGCAAGAGAGCCCCCAGGTCTTTTCCTTTACCGTGATGGAAACGGTCCTGATGGGCCGGTTTCCGCATCATCAGGGCGCGACCTGGAGCGCGGGTTTTGGCTGGGAAAGCGCCGAGGATCTGTCGATTGCCGAACAGGCCTTGCAATATACGGATCTCACTCATCTGGCTGGCCGCTCGGTGATGGATCTTTCGGGCGGTGAACGCCAGCGCTGCATGATTGCCAGGGCCTTGGCGCAAGCGCCCCAGGTCCTTTTGCTGGATGAGCCCACCGCGTTTCTGGATCTCCAGCACCAGATGGAAATCTGCGCGATTGTGCGCCGGCTGAAAGAAGAGCGGGGCCTGACCGTGGTGCTCGTCTCCCACGACCTGAATTTGGCGAGCCAATACTGTGATCGCATTCTGATGCTGAAGGCCGGAGCCCTCTTCCGCCTCGGTACGCCGCATGACGTGATCGATGTGGAAGTGTTGAAAGCCGTCTATGGCTGTGACGTCTTGATCGATCGTCATCCGGAATCGGGCGTGCCCAGGGTCACCTTGCCGCAGTATCGGGCCACGAAGAATCTCGGAGATCGTTTGTAGCAGGAAGGATTATGCCCGGTCCTCCCGTGTTTTGTCAGGGCGCGGTCGGTTCAATCAGGAGGAGTGCCCAGAAAGTCATCATCAGCGACGGGGAAGATGGTGTAAAGCCATCACGGTGCCGCCACTGTAAGCGGGGAGTGATCCTGCATAGAGCCACTGTCTCGAGACGGTGATGAGTGATCAGTGATGAGTCATGGGTGGGAGTAGGTCAGCCTATTTCGAACCGATCACTCTTCACACATCACTCATCACAGTGAGATGGGAAGGCGCAGGGGAACGACGATCCGCAAGTCAGGAAACCCAGCTGACCGATGTTTCTACACAGCCCTTCGAGTCAAAGGGAGGTTTTTGCATGTCGTCTGGTCGTTGGTCTCGATATGTCCTGTTCTCTGCGGTGACAGTCCTTTTCAGTCCCGCTGCATGGTTGTCGCCCGTATTGGCTGAAGAGCCGGCCGAAGCGGAACCAGTGATTGAAACCAGGGAGGTGGTCGTCTCGGCTACGAAGACGCCGGTGCCAGTCAGTCAGGTAACGAGTGCGGTCGAGGTCATTACCGAAGAAGATCTGAAGCGCCGGCAAATCAGGACGGTGGTGGATGCGCTTCGGCTCAGTCAGGGGCTTACCGTATTCTCGAATGGAGGGCCTGGCACGAACGCGACGGTGCGGATCCGGGGTAGTAACGCCGATCAAGTCCTGGTGCTCATCGACGGTGCGGTTATGAACAGTGCAACGTCTGGCGTTTTCAACTTCGCCAATCTCACGACCGACAATATCGAACGCATCGAGATCCTCCGCGGCGCCCAGAGCATGTTGTGGGGGGCTGACGCGATGGGGGGCGTGATCAATATCACGACGAAGAAGGGCACCGGTGCTCCATCGGTCAGCGCGTTCTCCGAGTACGGATCCTTCTCATCCGTTCGAGAAGGGGGCCAGGTTTTAGGCAAAAAGGGACCTTTCGATGTCAGCGCGGCCCTCTCTCGTTGGGACTATACCGGTTTTTCCACCGTCAACTATCGACGAGGGGCATCAGAAAGAGACGGCTTTCATAATTGGCAAGCCTCGACGAGGGTTGGCGTCGCCTTGCCACACGATGGACGGCTCGATCTGAATTTTCGTCTTTTGCAAGGCAGGGTGAATCTTGATAATGGGTCTTCGCCGGGGTTTGACGTGCTGGGGTCCTTTAATAATAGCCAGCAGTTCGTGTATAGCGCTTCGTATAAACAACCGATTACGGCCTGGTGGAATCAGGACTTGACCCTGTCTCGACAAACTGAGGTGCTCGACTTTGAGCCGGGAACGACTCGGCGGAACGTTAGCACTGGCGCGGTCTCAAGGCCGACGTCTAATCCTTCACGGATTAATACGTTGGCGAATCGGATTGAATGGCAACATAATTTCCAGGTCAGTAAACCATTGTTGCTGAGTGGCGGCTATCAGTTCCGCGACCAGCAAGGCGAGAATTTCGACATGCGTACCGGCGCGACGACCATCAATAATCGCATGGTCACGAGCCATGCCGGATTTGCCCAGGCCCAACTTAACTTGTGGGACCGGGTTTTTGGGACTGCCGGGGTGAGGCAGGATGAGTACAATGTGTTCGGGAGCGCGACGACCTATCGCACAACGGGCGGTTATCTCCATCAAGAAACCGGCACCAAGATCCGGAGCAGCTATGCCACAGGCTTTCGCGCGCCAACCATCAATCAGCTCTTTTCCCCTACTCAGGGATTTGGCAATCCGAATCTCAAGCCGGAGCGAAGCCAAAGCATGGATATCGGGGTAGACCAGTATCTATTCAACAATCGTGTGACCCTGAGCGGGGGATATTTTTGGAATCGCTTTCGTGACATGATTGTCGCTCAGCAGACTGTAGACGTATGCGGGGTCACTGGCGTGACTGTTAATTCCTGCGCGCAAAATATCGGTACGGTTGTGACCAAGGGGTGGGAGGCGAGTGTGAAGTATGCCGTGGTGAGAGACCTTCCCTTGGTGAAGAGCCTGGATGTGCAAGCCCAATATACGAATACGCTGACACGAAATCTTTCGCAGCAGCCGGGCAACCGCGCGCCTCGGACGCCGGTGGATCAATGGAGCCTGATCGTCAGTTATCAGCCGATTGATCCGGTCCGGGTCAACCTGGAAGGGCGATACGTCGGGTCTCGATTCGACGACGTTAATAACCGGCAGCAGATGCGGGCGTTCGATGTCTGGAATCTCTCCGCGACCTACGATGTCACCAGCCGTATTCAGACTTACGTTCGAGCCGAGAATATCTTCGATGAGAAATATGAAGAACTCATGTTCTACGGCACCATGGGACGGTCCATCTTTGCCGGGCTGAGGATGAATTACGATGCGAAATAACAGGGTTGCATAGGGGTTCCAGGCTTGTCGGTGATCCAGGAGATATGTAGTGATGGAACAGGACGACCATAAGGCGAAGATGGAGCGGTTGAAGGCGTCGGTGGATCGGCGCATCGACGCGGCGCAAGAAGAGCGAGGTCTCTTGATTGTCTATACTGGCGCCGGTAAGGGGAAGACGACCGCCGCGTTGGGGATGGCGCTGCGCTGCATCGGCCACGGCTTAAAGGTGGCGGTGGTGCAGTTCATCAAGGGGGCGATCGATACGGCGGAGGAGCGGGCGCTCAAATCCTTCGGTGACCGGGTGACTTTTTTGCGCATGGGCGAGGGCTATACCTGGGAAACGCAAGACCGTGAGCGGGATGCGCAGTGCGCCCAGCAGGCCTGGGCTGAGGCCTGCGGGTTCCTGCGCGATTCCTCCTATGCAATGGTAATCCTCGATGAATTCAATATCGCCCTGAAGTACGATTATGTCAGACTCGAAGATGTGTTGCCGGCTCTTCGGGCTAGGCCTCCCATGCAACATGTGGTCATCACG
Organism: Nitrospira lenta; assembly: GCA_945905765.1. Taxonomy (GTDB): domain Bacteria; phylum Nitrospirota; class Nitrospiria; order Nitrospirales; family Nitrospiraceae; genus Palsa-1315. The sequence continues at coordinate 30,747 of CAMDPZ010000003.1, read as the reverse complement.
GGGCGCGGCGCAACAGAAGCCTTGATCGAGGAGGCCGATTTGGTGACGGAGATGAAGCAGGTGAAGCATCCCTTCCGGAAGGGAATCAAGGCGCAGCCAGGAGTGGAATTTTAGCAGGATGAGAGGACCGGTCACCAAAACGTGCGAGCAATGCAGCCAGACCTTTGAATGCGGGCAGTACGGCTGCTGGTGCGGACAGATGGGTGTGACCGATCAACATTTGGATTGGATTACAGCTCGCTTCGAGGATTGCCTTTGTCCTGCCTGTTTGAAGCAGGTGGTTTCTGGTGAACTGGGGTCTTCCGTTGCCCCCTCTGCGGAATAGGGAGTCAGAACCATGCGCATTACAAAAGTGTATACCAGGACCGGTGACGCGGGTAAGACACGTTTGGCCGGCGGGCAGCAGGTTTGGAAGGATAGTCTTCGAGTCGAGGCCTATGGGACTCTGGATGAGTTGAATGCGGTAGTCGGGGTGGTGCGGGCGATGAATGGCGAGGTGGCCTGTAATCCTATCCAGGTTGAACAGCTGGACGAGGATCTCCTCTGGATTCAGAATAAATTGTTCGATCTCGGGGGGATCCTTGCGACGGTTCCCGGGCAAGCATTCAAGAACATGCCGCAGGTGACGGGGAAAGATGTGACGAAGTTGGAGAAGATGATCGATCGTTGCCAGAAAGATCTGCCTCCGCTTAAAGAATTCATCCTCCCTGGCGGGGGAAGGGTTTCGGCCTTTTTGCATCAGGCGCGAACGGTCTGCCGCAGGGCGGAACGGCTCTGTGTGCAGCTCTCGCGGGAAGAGCTGGTCGATGTGGTCTCTATCAAGTTCGTGAATCGGCTGAGCGACGCCCTGTTCGTTCTGGCTAGATGGGCAGCTAAGACACAGGGGGAGCCTGAGTTTCTCTGGCAGCGTGATGTGAAGAAGGCGGCGAGATGACCCGATGAAGAAGGCACGCAAGGGACGGTCGAAGCTCATTCTGGTGTTGGGAGGCGCTGCGTCAGGCAAGAGCCAGGTGGCGCTCGATCTGGCGGGGGAGGCGGGACCGAGAGCCTTCGTGGCGACTGGTCAGGCATTGGACCGAGAGATGCAAGTGCGGATCGAGCGGCATCAAGCCACTCGTGCATCTGACTGGCAAACGGCAGAAGTGCCGGCTGGTCTCGCCGATTGGTTCAGTGATAATTGTAATAGTTATCAAACGATTGTGCTTGATTGTCTCACGTTGTGGTTGAATAATTTAAAGGGGCGGAAGTTGAACGATGTAGCCGTGTCTCAGGCGACAGATGATTTGCTGCAGGCGATCAGGCAGACGAAGGCTCGCGTCGTGATCGTGAGCAACGAATTGGGTCTGGGGCTTGTGCCCGCGACGAAAAATGTCAGGGCCTTTCGCGATCTGGCAGGACGGGTCAATCAACAGGTGGCGGCAGAAGCAGATGAAGTCTACCTGACGGTCAGCGGCCTTCCGCTGCGATTGAAGTAGGAGGGGTTTCGAGGATGTTGTTGCGTGAAACCATCGACCGGATTCAGCCGACCGACCCTCGTCTGTTGGTACAGGCGCAGGCGAGGCTCGATCGATTGACGAAGCCGGTCGGCAGTCTGGGCCGGCTCGAAGAACTGGCGGCGCGCTACGTCATGATTACAGGGGAGCTGAAACCTCAGCTTCCGCGCGGAGCCGTCTTTACCTTCGCGGCCGATCATGGAGTGACGGCCGAAGGGGTAAGCGCTTATCCCTCCGCCGTGACGCCTCAGATGGTCCTGAACTTTTTGCGTGGGGGTGCCGCAGTCAATGTGCTGGCTCGTCATGCCGGCATCGAGGTTCGCGTCGTGGATATCGGGGTGAATTTCGACTTCGACGCGGCTCCCGGACTGATCCATAAGAAGGTCATGCCCGGCACGAACAATCTGCTGGTGGAGCCTGCCATGAGTCCCGCGCAGGCGGAGCAGGCGCTGCAAGTCGGGATCGAGCTGGCCAGGGAAGCCGCGCAACAGGGGATCGGCCTGATCGGGACAGGGGAGATGGGGATCGGCAACACCACCGCCAGTTCGGCGATCGCCGCGGTGATGACGGGTCGTCCGGTTTTCGAGGTGACAGGACGAGGGACCGGGATCGACGATACCAGTCATGCTCATAAGATCGAGGTGATTCAACGGGCGCTCGCTCTCCATCGGCTCAATCAGGCGGACGCGATGCAGGTGCTCGCCAAGGTGGGAGGGCTGGAAATCGCCGGGTTGACTGGCTTGATGTTGGGCGCAGCAGCGGCTCGCATTCCGGTCGTGCTGGACGGATTTATCGCAGGCGCGGCCGCTTTGATTGCCGTGGGTCTGCAACCTCGCTGCAAAGACTATCTGATTGCGTCCCATCGGTCGGTCGAGCGAGGTCATCAGGCGATATTGGAGCATCTTGGGTTGAAGCCTCTATTCGATTTGGACCTTCGTTTAGGGGAAGGCACCGGCGCTTGTCTTGGGATAAGTCTGGTCTTTGCCGCAATCAAGATTCTCACGGAGATGGCTACGTTCGACGAGGCCGGGGTGTCGGAACGAACGGAAGGGGGTAAGGGGATAAAGGGATGAGGGGCAGAGGGATAGACGCGCACGCGTCTTCTATCCCGTTACCCCCGTATCCCGCTACCCCATTTGTCATGGCACGTTCATTTATTTTTGCTTGGCAGTTTCTCACTGCTGTTCCTCTTAGCCGTTCGACGCATGATGCCAAGCCTGAGGAGTTGGCTGCCTCCATGAGTTGGTATCCCTTTGTGGGCTGTCTTCTTGGCCTGTTGTTAGTCACGGCGGATCTGTTTCTGGCGCAGATTTTTTCTGCAGAAGTCACGAGTCTGCTCTTGATGCTGCTCCTCATTGGCATCACGCGCGGGCTCCATCAGGACGGCTTAGCCGATATGGTGGACGGGTTGGCCGGAGGGCGAACTCCACAGGCTCGTCTGGCGATTATGAAGGATGGACGAATCGGGGCGATCGGTGCGACTGGGCTCTTTCTTTCGCTCGGTCTCCGCTATGCCGGGCTCAATGACATGCCGATCGACGAGCATCTTGCCTTGCTGCTTGGCATGCCGGTGGTCGGCCGCTGGGCCATGGTCATGGGATCCTTCCATGTGACCTATGCCAGGGCGGAGGGAGGATTGGCTCAATCGTTTCTCGCCCATTTATCCTGGCGACATCTCACGGTAGCAACCCTCACGGCAGGATTGATTTTATCTTTCTTGTTGGGCCCCTGGTTAGCCTTGGGTTGCCTCCTTGTCGGCACGGTTCTCGTCCGGCTTTCGACCGTGTGGTTTCACCGGATGTTCGGCGGCGTTACCGGTGATTTGTTGGGTGCGACGAACGAAATGGCAGAGATCCTCTTTATCCTGATCGTGCCCCTGGTGCTATTTCGATGACCGGAGGCGAATTGGCATTGGCCTGTGCCTTGGACGCGGCTGTGGGAGATCCCCGCTGGTTTCCCCATCCGGTGCGTTGGATGGGATTTATCATCACTTGGTGTGACCGGTGCGTCCATCAGCTCCTCCTGTCTCCCGCCAAGCAACGGATGGCCGGCCTGCTGCTGGCCGTCGGGTTGCCAAGTGCGGCCTATGTAGCTGGCACGGGACTCATCCAGTTTGCCGGTTCGATCGATGCGTTATGGGGCAGTGTGGCCACGGTGCTGCTGGCTTGGACCACGCTTGCGGTCCGCGATCTGATCGACCATATCCGCTCCGTACAGAGGGCGCTTCACACCTCCTCGTTGACGGAAGCGAGAGCCTCCCTCGCGAAGATTGTCGGACGCGATACGGGGGAGATGGCTGAAGCCGATATCGTGCGAGCCTCGGTGGAAACGATTGCGGAAAGCACGGCGGACGGAATCATTGCGCCCCTCTTCTATCTGGTGATAGGGGGCGCGCCCTTGGCCCTGGCCTATAAGGCGATCAGCACATTGGATTCGATGATCGGCCATATGGACGAGCGATACCGGTGGTTCGGCTGGGCGTCGGCCCGATTGGATGACGTGGTGAATTTTATTCCGGCTCGCATTACCGCGCTCTTGTTGGTCTTGTCAGAGGGAATTGTGGCTCGATCCTGGCCTGCCATGCAGAGGGCCTGGCAGATCCTCTTGCGGGACGGGGGAGCCCATCCCAGCCCGAACAGCGGCCATCCGGAGGCAGCGATGGCCGGCGCGCTCGGCGTGCAGTTGGGCGGGAGCAATCGTTATGACGGCCTGCTTGTTGAACGGCCTTGTCTTGGCGATCCGGATCAACCCCTGACGAGTGAGCATATCGGTCGAGCACTCCGGCTTATGTTGTGGGCCAGTCTACTGGGCGTCTTGTGGGGCGTGGGGTGGCTGTTGATGGTGAGGGAATGACACAGCCGATTCACGGAGGGAATGTCTACAAGGTCGCGCGGGAGCAACGGGTTCCCGTCGATCGGATCGTGGACTTTAGCGCCAGCATCAATCCATTGGGCTTCCCGGCAGCAGGGCTTCGTGCCATTCGCACGGCGCTCAAGCAGATCGTCCATTATCCGGACCCGGACTGCTGGCAGCTTCGACAGGAATTGGCGCAACAGTGCGACGTCGATTCTGACATGATCCTCGTCGGCAACGGCTCGACGGAGCTGATCCATCTGCTGCCCCGCGCGCTGGGGATCAAGTCGGCGCTCATTGCTGGTCCCACGTTTGAGGAATATGCGAGCGCCTTGACCGATGCAGGGAGTTCGTTCCAGTATCTGCATGCCAGGCGGGAGGAACGGTTTCTCCCTCCCGTGAAAGACTTGCTGCGAAGGTTCTCGGCCCCACGGTCGAAATTCGATGCCCTCTTTTTGTGTAACCCCAACAATCCGACCGGTCAGGTGCTGGAGCGGCAGGCTCTGCGCGAGCTGGCTGAGGCCACTGAACGGCAGCAGGGCTGGCTGATCGTGGACGAGGCCTTCATCGACTATTGTCCGGCTCAGTCGGTGGTCTCGCTGGTGAGCGAATATCCTCGTCTGATCGTCCTGCGCAGTCTGACAAAGTTCTATGCCATGCCGGGGTTGCGAATCGGTTATCTGGTTGGCGCGAGTCAGGTCGTTGCGCGGCTGAAAGATCGTCAGCCTCCCTGGTCGGTCAACACACTGGCGCAGGAGGTCTCCTTGGCGGTGTTGCAGGACCAGGCCTATGCGACCAAAAGCCGCACTTTCATGAAGGGTGAGCGGTCACGATTCATGCAGGGGCTTCGTTCCCTGTCCGGGCTGAGGGTCTACCCATCAGCGGCGAATTTTGTGCTGATCGAGTTGCCTGCGACGACGAGCGCTGGCGAGGTGACGGATCGGCTGGCTGCTGAGAGGCTACTGGTCCGCGATTGTTCGACCCTGCCAGGCCTGACCAGCCAGATGATTCGTCTTGCCATCAAGACTGCGAAAGAAAATCGACAGTTGCTGGCAGCCCTCGGTGCCAGCCTGAAAAATAAGCGATAAGTCTGTCCAGTTCTGTACGTTCAATTAAAATAATTTTCTTTCGCGAGAGTCATTCGCGCTCTTTTTCTGAAGATCGTTTTTTGTCTGCCATCACATCTTGCTGAAATCTCACAGGTTGCACTGCCTACTGATTGGGCAATCTGCAAGGCTCTGTCGTGTGGTAGGCAGTTGGCGACTCATCCACATGGTTATCCCCAAGCCGTGCACATATTTTGTGGACATAGACATGAGGGGGGCTCATGGCGTCAGTTCTTGTCGCCTTTTTTTACGCAGATTTTCAGGGTGATGATGGAAAATCCTCAGTCAGGGAGCGGTATTTTCGTGCAGAGGCCTGTCTGTAGGCGATGGAGTCAGCTGGGGATGGCGTCTCATGGAAAAACCGGTTATGCTACCTACTGTTTAGCGCCGGTCATCCACAATTTCGCGTCTGGGCCTGGAGATGGCGCGTTCGCTTCAATCGGGTGAGGCAGAAGAGGCTTCTTTGCCACTTCATGTCCATGTAACAAGCGAGAGAAGGATGGTATGATGCCGCGGTTTGTTGCCTTCCTTCATCGAGAAGGATGACAGCTTGCAGCCTCATGGGGTGGGAGAACGTCGATGCCAAAACTTGTGACAATGTTGCGACCGGAAAAGATTGAGGAACAGGCTCGTTTCTATGTCCGGTCCTATATCCTCATGCCGGCCGGAGTGGTCGGGCTGGTCTGTATGGTCGGCGGAGTGGGATCGCTGGGCTATCAGCTGCTGGCGAACCATACCTATACTTGGGTGACGTTTTTGGCCAGTTCAGGTTTGATCGTGGTCGGCGCGTTGTGCGGGTGGGGGCAGACCCGCTATCACCGTTATCTGCTGGCGAATTTTCCCGAGGTCTATGCCGCTCGCATGCGAAGCGCGGTTACTCGGCATAACAAGAAAGCCAAGCTTGAACCGGAGGTGCCGACCATCGCTCATGCGGGGCGGCGATTCGTTCCGCTGATGACGCTTGCCGGAGCATCGTTGATTTTCGGCGCCGGGGCTTTCGCCATGATGCAGGGCGATCTTGATCCTGTCCCTGCTGTTTTGATGCCCTGGGCCGGGTTCTACTGGGCGAAGCTGTTCGGCTGGCGAGGGATTATCGGGTAGGGGCCGCAGATCTCTTTGCTATCTGGTCCGCTTCTTCGGTTTCGTCTTCGAGGCGCGAGGCGCTTTGGGGCTGGCTTCCAACTGCTTCATCTTTTCTTCCAATACACGCACGGTCTGTCGGAGCTCAGGAAGCCGTGGAATCACGGCCTGAGCCTTGATCCAGACTTCATGGGGCATGACGGGAGCTCCCGAAACGATTTGGTTCGGTTCGAGATTGCGATTGACGCCGGCGCGCGCGGCAATCATGACTTGATCGCCGATCACGAGGTGATCCGCCAGTCCTGCCTGTCCCCCGATCATGACGTGATGGCCCACGCGAGTGCTGCCGGCGATCCCGACCTGCGAGACGATGATGGAATGGGCGCCGATCGTGACGTTATGGGCGATTTGGACCAGGTTGTCGACCTTGGTGCCTTGCTGGATGATTGTCTGGCCCAATGTGGCGCGATCGACCGTCACATTCGCGCCGAGCTCGACATCGTCTTCAATTGTAACCCCGCCAAGTTGGGGAATCTTGTAATGCCGTCCTTGATCTTGCACATAGCCGAATCCGTCGCTTCCGATGACCGTGCCACTATGCACGATGACACGAGCGCCGATGGTGCAGCCTTCCCTGACGACGACGTTGGGATAGAGGAGGGTATCGTCTCCGATGGTCGTATCGTTGCCGATGAACACGCCGGGATAGAGAATCACGCGCGCGCCGATGGTCACCCGGTCTCCCAGAGTCACTCCCGGCCAGATCGAGACATCTAAGCCGATCTCTGTGTCCTGGCCACGGACCACCCTCTGATCGATGCCGCGCGGAGGCGCGACCGGGCAGAAGAAGGCGGTGGCAGTCTGCGCAAAAGCTAAGCCTGGATTAGCCACGACGATGTGAGGATTGGGAAGCTCGGTCAGGCGTCGGTGTGCGAGGAGTATGCCGGCTCTGCTCGGTCCGCTCGTCTTGAGCATCCGATCCCCTGTGATGAAGGTCAGATCGTTCGGGCCTGCTTCTTCAAAGCCAGCCAGACTGGTGACGCTGGCTTGTGGCGAGCCGACCAGTTCTCCTCCGACGATGCTGTGGATCTGTGCCAGGGTAATGGGGCTGCGTGGACGAGTGGCCATGGGTTAGGGCTTCTGTTTGCTCGTCGGTTTTTTAGGCGTCGCTGGTTTTTTCGTCGGGGCTGCAGCGGCAGTTTTCCCCAACCGTTTTTCAACATAGTTCACGACATGGCCGACCGTCGTCAGTCCCACCAGATCCTGGTCCGGGATCTGGAGATCGAAGGCTTCCTCGATGCGATAGAGCAATTCGATGACCGCCATCGAGTCGAGCCCTAAGTCGTCGCGCAGATGATGGGTGACCAGTATCGTCGCGGGATCTTGTTTGAGGTAGTCGCCCAAGGAGGTGCGGATCTTCAGGGATATGGTGGGATCTGTTGCCATCGATGGATTCTCTCGTTAGTTCGTTACGTGGTTGCTTGTTTCAATACCACAGCGGCGTTGTTGCTGCCAAATCCAAAGGCGTTCAGCAGGGCGACTTTCACGCGGCGTTCCTGTGCTGAGCGGGAGAGCCCTGCCAGGGCGCAGGCCGGGTCCGGATCCTCGTAATTGGCCGTCGGATGGATCTGGCCAGTCTGGAGGGCCAGCACCGAAGCGATGCCTCCGATGGCTCCGGCTGCGCCCAGGGTATGGCCGATCAGAGACTTGGTGGCGCTGATGGCGATCTTGTCGGCGCGCGATTTAAAGAGCAGTCGGATCGCCTTGGCTTCGACTGCATCGCCGATCGTCGTCGAGGTGGCATGGGCATTGATGTAATCCACCTGTGACGGGGTCAGTCCTGCATCCGCAAGCGCCAGCTTCATCGTGTGCGCGACTTCCAGCCCATCCTCGCGCGGGATGACCATGTGATAGGCCTCGCTGGTGGCGGCGTAGCCTGCCACTTCTGCATAGATTCGGGCCTTGCGTTTCTTGGCATGGGAAGCCGATTCCAAGATGAGGGTGCCGGCCCCTTCTCCCATGACGAAGCCGTCGCGCGACCGCTCGAACGGGCGCGAGGCCTTTTCCGGTTGATCGTTGAACTTGGAGGAGAGGGCGCGCAGGGAACAAAATCCTGCAAAGACGAGGGGGGTGATGCTGGCGTCGGCTCCTACGACAATCACGACATCGGCGCGGCCTTCGCGAATGCAGTGGAGCGCTTGCCCGAGCGCATGGGCGCTGGAGGAGCAGGCGGTCGAGATGGTCAGATTGGGCCCCTTGGCCCCGTAGGCCATCGCGATGATGCCGGAGGCGGAGTTAAGCGTGATGGTGGGAATGAAATTCGGATGGACGCGATGGGGTTTCTGCTGCTCATAGAGCTGCGTGACTTCACGTTCGCCCATGACCATGCCACCCATGCCGGCTCCTACGATGACTCCGACCCGGTGGGGGTCTTCCTTCGCCATCTGGAGGCCCGAGTCGGCCAGCGCTTCTTTCGTGGAGACCAGGGCGAACTGGGCGTAGCGATCGACTCGTTCGCCGTGGGCACTGTCGAGAAACCGTTCGACCGAAAAATCGCGCACCTGGCCTGCCACCTTGGAGCGGTACCCGTCCATGGCAAAGGGAGCGAACGAGGTAATGGCCGAGATGCCGGATTGGCCGGCGAGGGCGGCTTTCCAGAATTCACTAATCCCGATGCCGATCGGAGAGACCACTCCCAGCCCTGTGACGACGACCCGTGCCCGCATGTTTGTGAAATCCTTTTCGTAACGATCCTGTCTTTACTTACCGGAAGCGCCGGGAGCAGTCAACCGCCGTGGGATTAGGTGAGGCAGGCTGAAGCTCGGAGTCCGAATACTTCAGCCTTCAGCCTGTCTCATTCTAATACCGTACCTTGAGCATGAGATAGAGCCCAAAGCTCATGAAGAGGAGATTGGCCATCCAGCCTGCGAGCAGAGGCGTTAAGACTCCGCCGCGGCCGAGCGCGATGGCGATGGAATGGGTCGTCCAGTAACAGAAACCGACGGCGAGCGCCTGTCCGATGCCTACTGCCATGCTGCCTCCTCGGGCGCCGCTCCGGCGCAGGCTCAGCGCAATGCCGACCAGGACCATGATCACCGTGACGAAGGGAAAGGCGATGCGGCTGTAATAGTCCGTTTGGAAGCGCGAGGTTTGGGTGCCTTCCTGGTGTCGCCGACTGGTATAGGCGCGGATATCGTGGAACGTCATCAATTCAGAATCGCCGGTGAGCCAGACGGTGAAGTCGTCCGGGATGAGGGTTAGCGGGAAGGCTTCACGGTGGAATCCTGTGATGGTGACGGCTCCGTCTTGAGCAAACCGCCGGTGCTGGCCTTGATAAAGCGTCCAGGCTGACCCATCGTAGCGGGCTTCCTTGGCTTCGGCGATATCGACGAGTTGGAAATTCTGATCGAACTGAAAGAGGTGCACCTGGCCTAAGCGTTTCCCGTCGACGGAGACGCTGGTGACCTGCATGAGGCTGTCGGCGCTGATTCGCATCCAGGGCTGCTGGAGGACCAAGGCTGCGGCCTGCGGTTTTTTTTCGATGCGCGTGGTCCTGATTTCTTCGGACTTGCCGGCGGCTAAAGGAATGACGGTGGAGCTGAATAATAAGAGTACGAGGGACAGGCCTGCGGCGAAGGCAATGAAGGGGGCGGTGATCCAGGGGAGGCTGATGCCGCAACTGCGCATGGCCGTGATTTCATGGCCGCGCATGAGCAGCCCAAATGTGAGGAGGGTGGCCATGAGGATGGCCAACGGCGCAATCTGGAAGAAAATCGCCGGCGTTTTGAGCAGGAAATAGGTCAGGACGTCGAGCCAGTTGGCGTCGTGACGCAAGAATCGGCGCACCTTCTCGAAGAAGTCGATGACGAGGTAAATCGTCATCAGGCCGCTGAAGCACATCATGAAGATTTTGCTGTATTCGCGAAGGAGATAGCGAAAGAGAATAGGCATAGAGTTACCGGCGATTCATGATGTACAGCGATACGATGGTCGCGAGCGTGAAGATGCCGTTCGGCAGCCAGGCTCCGGCAAAGGGCGGCAGGACCGCCGTTGTGACCAGGAATTCGCAGGCGACGTTCAGCATGTAGTACATGACGACGATTAATACGCCGACCGCAAATCCGCCCATACGTCCGGACCGTTTTGAGACGATGCCGACCGGCACCCCCAGCAGGCAAAACACCAGCGAGGCGGTGGGGAAGGCCAGATCCTTATAGTATTCCATCAATCGTCGGAGCGCGGAGGGGTCGCGCCATTGGGACTCGGTGAGCAGGGCGATAATCGCGTGGTAGGAAGGCCGTTCCTCCGTGGCCGCATAGCCGCTCTGGTTGAGCGAGAGCTTCAGATCGTAACTGGTAAAGACGGTCTGTTCGTATTGATCGCTCTGATTCGGCCGGTTGTGAATGACGCCCTGTTGCAGATGGAGCGCAACTTGATTGCTGGAGGCGTCCATCAGGACTTCGTACTGTTGCGCCACGATGATGCGGGGATTGTCGGCATTGCGCGCATCGGAGATGAAGATGCCGGTCGTGGCCTGCCCTGGCGTTCCATCCGGGACATAGATCGTCAGATTGGGGATGGGCTCGTTAAATGTGCCCCGTTCCAGCGCCAGCACCAACTGATCCTTCAGGAGGTTCAGCGCCACCTTCTTGAGGTTAATGGAGCTCCAGGGTTGCCCCCATTGAGCCAAACAGAGGGTCAGTCCGAATACGAGCAGGGCAAAGAGCAGCACGGGTCGGGTCAATCGCATGAGGCTCATTCCCGCCGCCTGCATCGCCACTAGTTCTTTATCGAAGGATAGCCGTCCGAAGGCGGTAATGGAGGCGATAATCCCGGCGATGGGGAGGGTCAACACGAGGAATGAGGGCATCAAATGGGCAAAGACTTGCAGCACGGCCACGATCCCGACGCCCTTGGTGACCAGCAGTTCCACCAGGCGCAGGAGTTCCCGCGTGAGCATGACGAAGCAGAGGGCTCCGAGGCTTAAGCTAAACGGGGACAGGAGTTCGGAGAAGATGTAACGGTCTAGCAGCGTTCGTAAAAACATTCGAAGAATCCCGCTCCTCGCACGGTGCGACACTATAGGCGACCGGGCGAGGCTTGTCCACCTCGCGCGCGGCTGGGCTGGTGTGCCCCTGGCCCAGCAATGGCTTGACAAGGTTTGAAATGCCATGGTACATGCTGCGCGATTTATAACCAAGATGGGTCTCGTGATCGATTTTGTCTCTTCCATGAGCCAGTCAGTCCAGCCCGCGCTTCTTTCTGTTTTTTCTCTTTATCATCTGTGTCGCCAACCGGTTCAGGAGCCGGCCACGTAACTTGGCGTGGCCGTTGAGGAAAGGAGTATTTTCGTGAAGGAAAAAGGGACGGTAAAGTGGTTTAACGACCGCAAGGGGTTCGGATTTATTCGTCTTGAGAGCGGGGATGATGTGTTCGTGCATTATTCCGCTTTGCAGGGAGAAGGATTTAAGACGCTGAAAGAGGGCGAGAATGTCGAGTTCGATGTGGTGCAAGGCGCCAAGGGGCCGCAGGCGTCGAATGTATTGAAGGCTGCCGTCGCCGGCTCCTAACGGTTCCACGCGCGCGATTGTGCAGCAAAGGCCTGCCCCGCAACATGGCGGGACAGGCCTTTGCTTTTGTGCCTGCACCGTATGCCCATTTCGTTGACAAGAATCAGGGCCACTGTTAGCGTTTATACGGTGTGGAGGTCTACTTTGGCGATCGACCGCAGTAAGGTTTTGCATAACGCACAGCTCCTGGCGTCACGGGGACAATTCGACGAAGCCATCAGTGAGTGGAAGAGGCTTTCGGTTGAATCGCCTGGCGATGGCAGCATCTTCAATTCGATCGGTGACTTGCACCTCAAGCGCAATGCGACGCAGGATGCCGTGACCTCTTTTATGCAGGCCGCCACCGCCTTCCGTGCGGAAGGGGCCACGTTGAAGGCGATTGCTACGCTCAAGAAAATCTTGAAGGTCGATCCCTCGCAGTACGATGTGTACCGGCATCTGGGGGACCTCAATGCTGAGCGGGGTTTGCTGAACAGCGCGGTGCAAGATTATCTCGTTCTCGGAACCCATTACCTCAAAGAGGGCAACAGTCAGGGCGCGTTGGACATCTATCGGAGGATTGTCAGTCGGGATCCCTCGAATCTGGATGCGCAACGGCAAGTGGCGGAGTTGTGCCTGCAAGAAAACATGCCGGACGAAGCCCTGAAAGTCTATTTGCAGTTGGGGCGTGAGTGGTCGGCGCAACTGGGTTATGCGGAGGCCAAGGAGGCCTATCAGGCCGTGTTGCGCATCGAGCCGGGCAACAGTGAGGCGATCCAGTTCATTGAGCATGTGGAGAAGACCGACGCAACCCCAGAACAGCCAGTGAAGGCGGGAGTGGGCCGTGCGGGAGGCCAGGCGAGAAGTTCTGAGCCGGTCGATCTGTTGGCGGAGGCGACCCGCCGGATCGAGGCCAAGCAATTTGCCGGAGCTGAGGCCATCCTCCATCAACTGTTGACCGTTGATCCGGGGAATCAGGCCGTCTGCCAATTGCTGGCGAAGGTCCATCTGCACCGAGGCGATCTTCGGGTGGCGCTCGGCGAATATCGCTACCTGGCAGGGGCGGCCTTGCGGGCGCAGGACTATGGGCAAGCTGAAACGCTGATTGCAGAGTTTCTGGCGATCGAACCGCAGTCGGCGGCGATGCGCGAACTCTATGGAGAACTCTACGACGCGCGAGGCGATGCGACCAACGCGGTGCTCCAGTATGAGAAGGCGATTGAGCTCTTATTGGTCCATCCCGAGCCGGGGATGCCGACTTTGCCGCAGGAGCTATTCGAGAAGGTTGCCGCCTTGGCGCCTGATAGTCTGGCAGTGAAGAAGCTGACGGCCCTTATGCAGGGCACGGCAGCGGCTGGTCCATCTGCTCCGACTCTCTCCGGAGCTCCTCTGTTTTCCTCAGCCTCGATCTCATCCAGTCCAGCGTAGGCACAACAGCCATTCTGCTAGTGAATTCGATTCAGGGCAGGACGTCCGTCCAAGATCGCCAGGATATTGTCCACACAGATTAGTCCCATGCTTACCCTGGCCTGCAGGGTGGCGGAGCCGATGTGGGGAAGCAGCACGACTTGCTGCAAGCGAGCCAGCGTCTGGTGAAGCGCCGGCTCCTCTTCATATACGTCGAGGCCGGCTCCGGCAATCGTGCGATTCGCGAGGGCCTCGACCAAGGCCCCTTCATCGACGATCGGACCACGAGCCGTGTTGATGAGGAAAGCCGTGGGTTTCATCAGGCCCAATTCGCGCGCGCCGATGAGATGACGGGTGTCCGGCGTGAGGGGCACATGGATCGTCACGATATCGGACTCTGCGAGAAGGTTGTGTAACGATCGGTATTCCCACTCGCGAGGGTGAGAGGCTGCGTCCAGGGGATGGCGCTGGTGATAGAGCACCGTCATGCGAAATCCCGTGGCCCGTTGCGCGACCGCCTGTCCGATCCGTCCCATGCCGATGATGCCCAGTACCTTGCCTGAAACATCCGCTCCCAAGAGCTGCGTGGGACTCCAGCCGGTCCATCTGCCGGATCGAACGAGGGCATCGCCTTCCACGATGCGGCGCGCCGTCGCCAGGAGTAGAGCCCAGGTCAGATCTGCCGTGGCATCGGTCAAGACGTCCGGCGTATTGGTGACGATCAGACCCCGCTCTTGTGCGGCAGCGAGATCGATGTTGTTGTAGCCGACAGCATAGTTCGCGAGAATCTTCAGCCTGGTTGCCGCCTGAATGGTTGCCGCGTCGATGCGATCGCCCAGGGTCACGATTGCGGCGTCGGCTTGGCCGAGGCCTGCTCGCAACGCCGAGGGCGAGGGCAGGGTATCGAGCGGTTCCTGCACCAGTTGAAACCGCTCCCTCACGATGGCCATGACGGGTTCGGGGAGCAGTCGTGAAATATACAGAGTGGGACGCATCAGAGGTTCCTGCTCCTATTCGCGAATTGCATTTTAGCCGCTTGCGCCATGCGCAACAACCAGGCTTGTGCTGTTCTCAAGAGTCCGTCTAGAATGAGCGACCCTTCAATTATGACTGCACCAACTCTCATTCTGCCAGAACGCTCCCACGCCATCGCGTCCGACCTCCGGGCTTCGCTCGGTAGAGACAAGGTCAAAGACGACTATTCGACGCTCACCGCCTATGCGGTGGATGCGAGCATCTATCGGATGGCCCCTCAGGCGGTCGTGCTGGTCGAGTCCGAGGAGGATATCGCCACCACGGTTCGATACGCTGTGCAGCGAGGCATTCCGCTCACGCCTCGCGCTGCCGGGACAAATTTGACTGGCTCGGCGATCGGATCCGGGATCATCCTGGACGTCTCGCGCTTGAATCGGGTGCTGGAGCTGAACCGCGACGAGCGCTGGGCGCGGGTGCAGCCTGGGATCGTGCTGGCGGAGTTGAACAAACAGCTGGGGCGGCAGGGACTCATGTTTGGGCCCGATCCCTCCAGCGGCGACATGTGCAAGCTGGGCGGGATGTTGGCGAACAACTCATCCGGCCCCCATACGCTGCGGTACGGTGCCGTGAAGGATAATGTGGCGGCGCTCCGCGTCTGTCTGCAGTCCGGCGAATGGCTGGATGCCAAATCCTACGGGCTCGACGATCCTGCTTATGTCGATTTGCTGACAGCGAACCGGCCACTTCGGGATTTGCGGTCGCTCCTGCAAGATCACGCAACCTTGATCGAACAGAAACGCCCGACCGTCAGCAAGAATAGCTGCGGCTACAATCTCTTTGGTCTTGCCGACGGGCTTACGCAAGGCCGGTTCGATCTTCCCAAACTCTTCGTCGGTAGCGAGGGGACGCTTGGTCTTTTTAGCGAAGCCACGATTACGCTGGTCGAGAAACCCACCGCGACCCTCACGGCGCTCATCCATTTTCACCGGTTGGAAGAAGTCGGCGAGGCTGTGCCGAAGCTGCTGGAGTTGCATCCGAGCGCGTTGGAAGTGATGGATGCCAACACGCTCAATCTGATCGGCAGGGCGAAGCATGGCATTCCGGCGGATGCGGCAGCCACGCTGTTGATCGAGTTAGATGCTGACGGAGTGGGGGCCGACCTCCGTGAGCAGGCCGAGCGGATGACGACGATCTGCCGACGCTATCGCCTCACTTCCGATCCGGTTATTGCCTTCGATCCCGAGCAGCGGGACCAGTTATGGAAGGCTCGCAAGGCCCTCTATCCCACGCTCTATCGATTCGATCCCAGGAAGAAGCCCATCAACTTTGTGGATGATGTGGTGGTGCCGGCTGAGCGGATCAGCGAACTCATCCGCTATCTGGAAGAATTCTTTGTCGGGCAGCATGTGCCGGTCGCGATCTTTGGCCATATCGGGAACGGGAACGCCCATATCATTCCCTTGCTCGATGTGAACGACTCAGGCGACTTCGAGAAGATGGTGCAGGCCTATCACGAAATTCACCAGACGGTGTTAGGCCGCTTCGGCGGCTCGATCTGCGGGGAACATGGGGATGGCCGGGTGCGGGCTGAATATGTGAAGACGATGTTTGGCCAGGAGCTGTACGACCTGTTCGTGAAAGTAAAGCAGAGCTTCGATCCTGCCGGAATGCTCAACCCCGGCATCAAGATCAGCGACCGGCCCTTCACCGATCATATCGATTATGTGCGATTGTCGAAGCCTTGCGCGACTTGCGCTAAGTGTAATTCCGTTTGCCCGATCTACGATGTCTTTCAGTCCGAAGATATGAGTTCGCGGGGCTGGTTCGAGATCGTCACGGACAAGAACTACAGCTATCTCAATTCGAAGCGAGTCGTGGAAGCCTGCCTCAATTGTAAGTCCTGCCGGACTGCCTGTCCCGCCGGAGTCGACGTATCGCAACTCATCCTGGACCGGCGAGCCGAGCATCCAAACAAGATGGCCGGTTTTATTTTTCACCTCCACGCGCGTGCATGGCTGTTTGAGCCGCTCTTGAAGTTGCTTGCTCGTGGCCAGTTTCTCTGGGGCCGGCCTTTGATGCGGCGGCTGCTCGATCGTCTGACGAGACCCATCCTGCGTGGCCTGGCTGCGACGGCGCGCTTGTCGCCTCAACTGGCCTTGCCTCGACTGGCCACACGACATCTCCGCGACCGGTATCCGGAATTGATTCCTCAGGCAGGACAAGCGGCTCGCTCTCCGGTGGCCTATTTCCATGGCTGTGCGGCCAACTACTTCGATGATGGGGTGGGGGATGCGGTGATTGCCGTGTTGA
Source organism: Nitrospira lenta (assembly GCA_945905765.1). Classification (GTDB taxonomy): domain Bacteria; phylum Nitrospirota; class Nitrospiria; order Nitrospirales; family Nitrospiraceae; genus Palsa-1315. Next base: position 13,974 of record CAMDPZ010000003.1, on the reverse strand, counting down.
GGAAACACGATGTCGAGCCGGATCTGCCGATGCAACGTTGTTCTGGAACGCCGATTGAAACTTACGGACATCGTGAACTGGCCAAAGAGGGGGCGCGGGTCAATCTCGCCTCCATGGCTGGGTACGAGAAGGTCGTGACCGGCTGCGCCTCCTGTACCCTGATGCTGAAGGATTACCCGACTTTGTTCGCCGGTGAGCCGGAGCAGGCAGCGGCCCAGGCCTTGGCCAAACGGGTCACCCATATTTCGGAGTTTGTGTCACAATCGCCTGTGAAGCCGGCCATGGCCAGTTCCCAGCCCAAGCCCTGTAAGGTGGCCTACCATTCCTCCTGCCATCTGCGAGCGGCGGGAGTGACCAAGGAGCCTCGTGCGATTCTGGCAGGGCTGCCGGGCGTCGAGTATGTCGAGATGCCGGACGCAGACCGTTGCGCCGGCGGAGCCGGGACCTATCTGGTGAAGGATTTCGAAACGTCTCAGCGCATTGTCGAGCGAAAGCGGCAGGCCGTTGAACAGAGCGGAGCAGAGGTGGTGGCCACCAGTTGTCCCGCTTGTATGATTCAATTGCAGACCGGATTGCAGGGGGCAGCGGAGGTGAAACACGTGGCGCAGATGATTCAGGAAGCCTACGAAGCAGCGGACCGACAGAGGGATGGAGGCATAGCATGAAGTTGCGCAAGGTCGATGGCCTCTTTGTTCTGTTTGCCTTGGCCGTCATCGTCGGGGTGTCGCTGCTGCCGACTCCGAAAGACCGGAACCCTATGATCCCGGCCGATGCGGTGCATCAGCCGATCACGGTGGAAAAGGACTGTCTGCAATGTCATGTGCCCGCTGGCAGTAAGCCTCTTCCTGAGAGGCATCCCAGACGGCAGGATTGCTTCCGTTGCCATGCGCGGCAAGGATGAAAAGAGCTAATGGCTGATAGCGTATGGCAGATGGTAGGGAACAAAAGCCGATGGCAAATTGCGTTGGGTGCAAGCGGGCGAATTTTTCCTTGTCCGTACTATCGGCCATAAGCCATCTGCTATCTGCTCTGTGTCGTAAAGGAACGAGGATTACATGGTCACAGTGCTGGTGTTTGGATTGACGCTTCGCGATGCCGTTGGAGAAACGGAATTCGAGATTGAGGCCGCGGAGCCGACCACGGTCAGGAAACTTATCGAATCGAACTACGATCGGATGGGTCCGTTGCTGCAGTTTCTCGTCAACCGGGAAGTGATGATTGCGGTGAATAAAAAGGTGAGTTCGGAGGATACGGTGGTTAAGGACGGCGACATTGTGAAATTCTCCCACCAGGGGATGACGTCGTATGATGGAACAAGAGACATCCCAATTTAACTGAGCAGGATGCTCAAAAAGGCCGTCCAGCAAGGCCGCAGCGAGTGAAGGCCCGAGGCGTACCCTCAGGGGTACGTTGAGGGTCTGAACGATGCGAGAACGAAGCTGGCGCGTCTGTTTCAGCAGCCTATTGATGGAAGGAGAAGGGGACGGGAGCAAACGTCACCACAAACACCGCCAGCGCAATCCATCCGACCACAACTCGGCCCCGGCCTAGTGGGACGTGAGGGTCGCACACGGGCGGATGCCCGAAGCCCCAGAGCCCCGCCATAAAGGCCCAGAGAAGCCAGCCGTGCCAGCCAGCGAGTCCCAGCACAATCAACAAAGGCACCATGGCAAAGGCCAACGTCCGTTGACGTGAGCCCCACAGGGCATAGGCCACATGGCCTCCGTCGAGTTGGCCGATGGGAATGAGATTCAACGACGTGACAAACAGCCCAAACCAGGCGGCGAACCCGATAGGATGCAAGACAATGTCTGCTTGAGGAGGAAGGGACCCGACAACCAGCCAGGAGATAAGCTGCAAGAGTAACGGCTCGCCCAACTGTAATCCGACGGTCGCGGTCCGATCAACGACCGTTGAGAGATTCAGCCCTATGACCAAGGCCACCACTGCCACGACAAACCCTGCCAGCGGACCGGCCACGCCGATATCGAAGAGGGCGCGCCGGTTCAAGATCGGTCCTCGCAGACGAATGATCGCACCAAACGTACCGATGAAATAGGGAGGACCAGGAATGAACAGAGGTAAGGACGCGGGCACGCGATGGATTCGGGAAAGCACATAATGCCCGCACTCATGGTCATCAGAATCAGTAATAGCGTGGAGGCGAAGGGAACCCCGCGACCGAGCAGATCTGGATGCTCCAGCAAAAAGTCCCCCGGCCCGCCAATCGGTCCGTTGTAGACCTGATAGGCCCCGGCCCACAAAGTCGTGAAGACCGTCGCCACAAAAAGGCAAATAGGCAGGGTCCATTTCGAAAAGGGCGTCTCCTCGAACTCCTCCTCGAACGGTTCCTCCACGATAATCGGCAGCTCGTCGGGGCGTTGATCAAGGTTCATAGCGCTTGTCTCAGTGATCTAGACCGAAGGGATTATGGTCGAGCTCTTCTCGTACCGTCGTGGCAGGACCATGACCAGGCAAGAGGAGACAATCGTGCGGCAGTTTCAGTAGGCCCTGTCTCACGGAATTCAGATGAATCGGAAAGAGGCTGGGTGGGACGGATTTTCCGATCGATCCGGCAAAGAGAGTGTCGCCGACAAAACAGACAAGCTGTCGCCCGAAATCCACCCGATAACAGATGCCGCCCTGCGTATGCCCCGGCGTAACAAGACAATGGGCTGTGAGACGTCCAACCGGAATGGCGTCACCATCCTGCGGCGCCACAAGACGATCCTCAGAAGGCTTCCACCATAACAGACTGACATCCTCAGCTCCCAAATAGACCGGCACAGGCCATCGCGCCAGAAGTTGTTGAATCCCTTCTGCATGGTCCGCATGACCATGAGTGAGACAGATGCCGATCAACCGGACTCGATGGGATTCGAACCAAGCGATCATAGCAGGAGCGTTGTAGGCTGTATCGACGAGGAGCGCCTCACCCGAGTCCTGCACGATGTAGCCGTTGACTCCGTAGCCGTTGATCTCGCCACGGATAGTGGCAATCTCCGGGAGCAAGGGAATCGGTTGGGGCATCCACTGCTCAAACACAATCTGCTCCAAGGGCACAGGGCGAAGCTTGAGCGTGGCAGCCAGGGCGTGCACGTCACCCTTGTCACGCGGTTGATCACCCCGTTCAAGCGCCGTGATAGAAGCTCCTGAAAGACCAGTGAAACGAGCCACCTCCTCCACGGACCAAGCCTGCCCGATGCGGGCCTTCTTGATGATGTCGCAGAAATTGTCTTCAAGGGGCACGGGTTAGCTTTCAGCTATCAGCTCCGACTGGACTATCCGTTCTTTCCTCCCCCCTCACCCACAGCTCCTGAGCTTGGGTTTTCTCTGTGAGGGGATGGCCTGGCTACCTCTCTCCCCTTTTCAATGCTCCGGAGCCAACTTAATTTCTTGAACGGCTCCGAATCCCCCCAGCAACTTCGGCAAAGCCTCCCCTGCCCCAACTGCAACGATGGTTAATCGCTCCGGATTGAAATGTTTCTTCGCCGCAACCAAGATTTCTTCCTTGGTCAAGGCGACGACTTGCGTCCGCAATTGCTGGAGGAAATCAGGGGGAAGACCGTCATGTTCCAGCTCGACCAACCGCCCTACGATCGCCGACGAACTGGCGAAAGAGAAGACAAACGAATTCACATAAGCCTCTTTCGCTTCCGCTAACTCACTGTCCGTGACCAGCTCGGTCCTCATCCGCTCCATGTTCGCAATGAACCGGGCAATGACCTCTTGCGTCGAAGGGAGTTTCGTCTCCGCTCTCATCAGCCAGACCCCTTGATCATGCACTCCTGTGTTCAATCTGCTACCGACCGAGTAGGCCAAGCCCCGCTTGGTCCGCACATCGTTGAAGAGGCGGCTGCGGAAGGAGCTGCCTCCTAAAATATCGTTCGCAATCGCGAGGGGCACATAATCAGGATCGCTTTCCTTGATCGACAGATGACCGACGCGAAGATGCGTTTGCGAGGTATCCTTGTCCACGAACCGGACGATGGGCTTTCCCGTCTGATTCTGTGGCGCATCCGCGATCGTCAGGGCCGGAACTTCGCCTGGCTTCCAATCGCCAAACGTTTCGCGCAACAAGGCCACCATCGCGGGTTTGTCAAAGTCTCCTGTGACCCCCAGCATCATGCCGTTCGGCTGGATGGTCTTCCTGTGAAATGCGACCAGATCCTCGCTGGTGATACGAGCAATAGACTCGACGCTGCTTTCACGAGCCGTCGGGTGCGCCGCTCCATAGAGGAGCTTCACAAACTCGCGGCTCACGATCGAGCCAGGATTATCCTGCCTGCGACGAATTCCTTCGATAGACTGAAGCTTGGCCAATTCAACCCGCGCCAATTCAAACGCCGGAGTTCGGATCAGCCCCGCAAAAATCTGGAGCCCCCGCTTCAAATCCTTGCTAAGGACGTCAAGCGAGGCAGAGCCAGATTTACGGCCAATCGAAATGCCGACATCCCCGGCGAACTGTTCGAGCTCTGCATCCACTCGTTCCGCCGACAGACCACCTCCGCCGCCGGTCCTCATAAGGGAACCGGTCAGGGACGCCAGACCGACCTTATCGGCCGGATCGAGCCAGCCTCCCGTTTTCATGGTGGCAGTGACGCTGACTAGGGGCAGCTCATGGTCCTCTAACAGATAGACGATAACCCCGTTCTCCAGCACCACGCGATCTGGCTCTGGCGGAGTAAACTCAACCGGCTTGAAAGCCATCTGCCTGGGATCGCCCAACGCCAGATTCTCGGCACAGGCACTCAGCACCTGAGCCGTCAGGGCCAGGACCATCGCGCAAAGCACGAAGCTCCATCGTTTCACATTTTTCGTTTCCCGTTTCACGTTCCTCATCGCGCCACCTCTTGCTTCGGCGCCGTCGCAACCTTTTTCTCTCCAGCCTTCTTCACCAATGTCGCCACAGTCCGGTTCGTTTTTGTAAAATATTCAACCGCCACCCGCTGGATATCTGCCGGCGTGACAGCCGCAATTTTATCCCGAGCCTTCAGCGCATAACGCCAATCTTCGGCCACCGTCTGATAGAGGGCCAACTGAGAGGCGAGGCCTCCGTTGGACCGGAGCGCCCGCACTAAATCTGCGTCGAGATTGTTCAACACCTTTTCCAGCTCCTTGGCGGAGACTGGTTCCGTCTTGAGCCGTTCGAGCTCGGCATAGATGGCTGCTTCGACTTCCGCTGTCGTATGGGGCGCGAGCGGTGTAGCGCTGAACACGAACAGGTTCGGGGAACGGACCCCTGGATAATTCGAATCGGAATTGACTGAGGCGGCGATCCGTTGGTCGCGAACCAGATTGGCATAGAGCCGGGAGGTGAGGCCCTCGGTCAGCACCGCGTCGATCACGTCGAAAACATAGTCGTCCGGATAGCCCAAGGCCGGCTTGTGGAACCCGATGGCCACAGAGGGTTCGGCATCAAACTCCACTTCCACGCGGCGCTCCCCCCGTTGCGGTGGCTCGACCGTCACGATCTGAGGCTGCCGAGGCGCAGCCGGGATCTTGCCGAAAGTTTGTTCGATCAGGGCCATCACTTCCTTCGGATTGATATCGCCGACGATGGCAATCGTCGCATTGTCTGGACCGTAATGGGATTTGAAGAAAGCTTCCGTGTCGGCCGGCGTGAGCGACAAAATATCCGACTCCCAGCCAATCGTCGGAATGCCGTACTGATGAGCGCGAAAGGCGGCCGAGGTGAAGGTTTCGAACAACAGGCCGTTGGGGCTGTCGTCGTTCCGCAACCGCCGTTCCTCCATAACCACGCCTCGCTCCTTATAGAATTCGCGAAGGACCGGGTGGGCCATGCGGTCGGCTTCGAGCGCAGCCCACAGGGGCAGGCGATTGGCCGGGAGACTGATCATGTAGCGGGTCAGGTCCTTGCCGGTCGAGGCATTGAGGCCGACCCCGCCATGTCGCTGGTAGAGCAAGGCCATCTCATTGCCTGCCACAAACTGTCCTGCTTGTTCCTGTAGCTCCGTGAATCGTTTCTGGAGGCGCTCAATGACTCCATGTTCTTCTGGGCTAGCCGGTTTCTCCTGATTCCTCTTTGTGAGGTCCCGTTGCCGCTGTTCCAACTCAGTTCCCACGCGAAACAGTTCTTCGAGTAGGGGCCGCTCCTTCTCGTAACTCTTCGTCCCCACCGTCCTCGTACCCTTGAAGGCCATATGTTCATAGAGGTGCGCCAAACCTGTCTGGCCGATCTGCTCGTTCACCCCTCCGACCCGGAAGGTCATGTTGAGGGAGACCACCGGAGTCTGATGCCGCTCGACCATGAGTACGGTTAGGCCATTCGCTAGCTTCTGTTCCACCACACGATCCGCCAAGCTGGGCGAGGCCGCAAATGTCGGATTGAGGTCGAAACTGAGGCTGAGAGCCATAGCAACGATCAGAGCCGTGAGGCGTGACGCGTGAAGCGCAGGAAGGAATAAGGATTGAACGCCGAGAACCTCGTCCGGTCTTTTCACGAGATACGCTTCACGAGATACGAACGACGCTTGAATCGTCATATAAAAAGCTCCATTAATTCTTCCGGCCGTTCGATAAACCAGTCCGGTTGACAGGCTTCCATCTTGGCGCGGTTCCCCATGCCATAGCCGACCGCGCAGACACGAATCCCGGCGTTATGCCCGCCGTTGATATCGTTGGTACTGTCCCCGATGAGGACGGTACGTTCGGGCGAGACATTCAATTCTTTCATCACATGCAACAGCATGCCAGGCTCCGGTTTCAATCCGAATCCATGGTCGCCACCGACGACATACTCAAAATGATCCGCCCCCAACCCCTGGAGAATCACATTCGTGTACTCGATCGCTTTATTGGTGGCCACGGCCTTCCGTTTGGCGGAAAAATGCGTCAACATTTCTCCGATACCTGGATAAAACGTGGTGCGATCGAGACAATGGGCCAGGTATTGCCCTCTGAACACCCGCAAGATCTCGTCGTAGGTGACCCGAGTGCTCTCGCCGACCGACAAGCGCAACAGTTGCTTCACTCCGTCGCCCACAAACCCGAAGATTTCCTCCAATGGCCGCTCCGGCAATCCCAGCTCGGCTAACGTGAGGTTCACCGACGCGGCAATATCCCACTTGGACTCGATCAACGTCCCGTCCAGATCGAAAATCAACAACTCAACCGACGTCTTCCCCATCATTTGGCCTTTCGCAACTCGTCCCGCAACGAATCGAGCAGATCTCGCTTCGCCTGGTCGGTTTCCTTCATCCACGCTTCACGCACGACATTCACCATCCGCTTCTGCCCCACGTGAGGCGGCAGCATCGGCTCGATAATTCTCCATCGATTGTTGACGGCTTTCACATGAACCCGCACCTCTTCCGTCTTCACCTCCTGGGTAAAGCTGGCGGTCTCCAGATTCACCGAACCGAGGACCTGAAAGGTGACCGGGATGATCAGTTCGAATTGATCGATCACCTCCCATTGACGGTAATGCTCCGCCACCGTGAAACCCCGAATCACGACGACCTGCCCCCACGTCGGCTCTTCATGCCAATTCGTGTAAGAAGAGACCGTATCGATCGACATCACATCGAGCCTGGCTCCCTTATAATCAAGCCCCAAATATCGTTTCACCACCTCGGCTGGAGAATGATCGAGGGAGCCGGTCTGCGCCGACACGATATTCGCGGCAAAGAGCCAGCCGATCAGAGCCAGCAATACGGCCAGCGGACCGAACAGACGGCGGCTCATGACACAATCCTATGGAGCTTCATGGCATTCGTACCTCCCAATTGTCCCGTCACAGTCCCGGATAACAGCACGACGCAATCTCCCGTTTTTGCCAACGTCTCCTCCATTAATCGTTGCTCGACCGCGCGGACGCGCTCATCCGGATCCTGGACTCTGGCCATCAGCCTGGGCAGCACGCCCCAATAGAGCGCCATCCTCCGGCGCACGGGCTCGTGCGGAGTGAAGGCCACAATGGGAGCGGCAGGCCGTTGCTTCGAGAGGAGCCGGGCCGTTGTGCCGGACTCGCTGAACGTGGCAATCGCCGTCGCCTCTGTCGCGGCTGCCGCCGATGCGGCTGCTTCGCACATCGCCTCAGGAATCGCGCGATGCTCATGGCCGGACGACCGTTTGCCCGGGCCAGCGGTCAGAAACAGGGTCTCGCCTTCCGCCACACGCACAATCCGGTCCATCACCTGCACCGATTCGACCGGATATTGCCCGCGAGCGGTTTCCGCCGAGAGCATAACGGCATCGGTGCCGTCAAAAATTGCGTTGGCCACATCGGACGCTTCCGCCCTGGTCGGGCTGGGATTCTGTGTCATGGACTCGAGCATTTGCGTGGCCGTAATGACCAAGCGGCGATGCTGATTCGCCTTCGTAATGATCCGCTTCTGGAGGATCGGTACGACTTCCGGCCCCATCTCCACGCCCAGATCGCCCCGCGCAATCATGACCCCATCCGCTTCCTCCAACAAGGCATCCAGCGACGCAATGGCTTCAGCCCGTTCGATCTTGGCGATAATCGGCTGATCGCCTCCGCACTCCGCCACCAGACGCCGCGCCGCTTGCACATCTTCCGGTCCCCGCACGAACGAAAGGGCCATATAGTCCACGCCTTCCGCGACGCCGAACCGAATGTCCTGCCGGTCCTTGTCCGTCAGCGTGGGCGCGCTGATCGTGGTGCCTGGCAGATTGATCCCCTTGTGCGACCTGATCCGCCCGCCGGTCTTCACCTGGCACTCGACCGCCCCGCCAGTCACCGATGTCACGAGCAATTCGATCAGTCCGTCGTCGATCAAGATTCTAGCCCCAGGCCGCACGTCGCGCGCCAGTTGCGGATAGACGACCGGGATCTCCGTGAGATTCGAAGGGGCCACGACCTGGCTGCCGATCTGCCCGCCCGACCGCAACAGACCTCCGACGAGCCTGATGCTCTGTGTTGCCAGCACCTCGATTCCATCTCCGTCGAGCGCGCCCACCCTGATTCGAGGCCCCTGCAAATCCTGTAAAATCGCAACCGGCAGCTGCAGGCGCTCCGCCACGGCGCGGATCGAGGCAATCGCTGCGCGGTGCGACTCGTGCGTGCCATGAGAGAAATTGAGCCGAGCCACGTTCATCCCGCTCGTAATCAGCTGTTCGAGCATAGAAGGTTCGGCGCTGGCCGGACCGATCGTGCATACAATTTTTGCTTTTCGCATGAAAGAAGAAATCACCAGTGGACAGGCTGCGGACTGCACATAACTCTCGTGGAACTCACGGTTCGTGCGCCTGATGACGATCGCGTGTCTCATTCTAGCAAACGGGTTCCGGCGCCGCAAAGCCTCTCTGCTCGTCTCACGTTGACCTGTTTGAAAACCCCATGCTACGGTCGTGCACTCTCCTTCGACTCGGATCTTGCCCGGCAAAGGATCGCGTCATGAATCGACGGTGGATCGTCAGCCTCCTGGTCTTCTTGAGCCTCCTGGCCTCGCTTCCCCTTGGGCCATGGAAGGGCCCCTCCGCCACCTGGCTCATCGAACGGGCCGAGGCAGCGGAATCTGTCGCTCCCACAACAACCGCGCCTCAAAAGGCGCAAGACCTCCTGGCGCAACTCCAGGCCAGGCATGGCGACCCCCTGCCAGGCTATATTGGAGGGCGTGAGTTTCAGAATCGCGAACATCGCCTTCCCCCGGGCCACTATCACGAGTACGATGTGAATCCGAAAATACGAGGCCGCTCGCGGGATGCGGAACGGATCGTCGTCGAACAGGACACGGGCAAGGCCTACTACAGCGGCGATCACTATCGAACGTTCACTCCATTGAGTACAACACCATGATGCCCAAACTCACCTTGCCTGCTTATCTGCAATCGACCCAAGCTCCCTGGTCTTCTTTACTGGTCGTGAAAGCCGGACAGCGAGCCGACTCCCTCGTACCTGTGCCGGACGGTTATAAGTTGAAGATTATCAAGGGAGCCAAGTGTCAGACTACCGCTGGCCTCTTGAACGAGTTTGCCCGCGCCTTGGATTTCCCGGACTACTTCGGCCATAACTGGGACGCCCTGGAAGAATGTCTAGCCGACCTGGAATGGCTGCCGGCCAAGGGCTATATTTTGCTGATCACCGATGCGGCGCAACTGTTGCCAGACGACGAAGACGAGTATGAAACATTTCTGGAGGTCTTGAGCGATGCGGGAGAGGCCTGGGGAAGCGGACAGGCTGGCATGGGCGCGAAACGCGTAACGCCCTTTCACGTGCTGTTCGCCGTATCGGAGCGGGAGAAATCAAAACGGACCCGCTGGGAGATGAGCGAGATCAGCGCGGAACCGGCCAAACCTAAAGCTCCCGCAAAGCGAACCTAAATAGGCTGCTCAAAAAGTCTGCCAGCAAGGCCGCAGCCGATGAACACACCGGAGGCGAAGCCCCTGGCTACGTTGAGGATGCGTTCAAGGCGAGAACGATGCTGGCAGGCTTTTTCAGCAGCCTACCGCTATGGTTTCTTGACCGACAACCCGCTGCATGGTACTGTGCGCCCCCATTATGAAAACTATGAAAACGACTCGCTCCGCTAAATTATTCGCCGACGCGCAGCAGCTAATCCCCGGTGGCGTGAATAGTCCGGTGCGCGCCTTCCGCTCCGTCGGAGGCCAGCCGCGATTTATCAAACGAGCCAAAGGCGCCCGCCTCTACGACGTCGACGGGAACAGCTACATCGACTATATCCTCTCATGGGGCCCGATGATTTTGGGCCACGCCGCCCCGGCCATCATCCGCACCATCAAGAAGGCCGCCGCGAACGGCACGAGTTACGGCGCGCCGACCGAGCTGGAAGTCACCCTCGCCCGCATGATCAACCAGGCCTTCCCCTCGATGGAAAAGGTCCGGCTGGTCAGTTCCGGCACCGAAGCGGTCATGAGCGCGATTCGCGTGGCCCGCGGTTTTACGAAGCGCGACAACATTCTCAAATTCGACGGCTGCTACCACGGTCACAGCGACTACTTGCTGGCGAAAGCCGGATCCGGCTTGGCCACCTTGGGAATTCCCGACTCGCTCGGAGTCCCGGCGGACTTTGCGAAGCACACCTTGACCGTCCCCTACAACGACATCCGGGCGGTCCAGCAAATCATCAAAGAACAACGGAACACGCTGGCCTGCATCATTCTCGAGCCGATCGCAGGAAACATGGGTGTCGTGCCGCCGGCGCAGGACTTCCTCAGGACGCTCCGCCGGCTCACGGCGGAAAACGGCATCCTCCTGATTTTCGACGAAGTGATCTCCGGCTTCCGCGTCACCTACGGCGGCGCCCAAACGCTCTACGGCATTACGCCGGACCTGACGGTGCTGGGGAAAATCATCGGCGGAGGTTTGCCGGTCGGTGCCTACGGGGGACGGAAAGAAATCATGGACCTGATCGCGCCCTCCGGGCCGGTCTACCAGGCGGGAACCCTGTCGGGCAATCCGCTGGCCGTCTCCGCCGGCATTGAAACCCTCAAGCAGCTCAAGGTCCGCGGGGTCTATAAGAAGCTGGAGGAAAAATCCGCAGCCCTGGCCGAAGGGATCGGTCAGGCGGCCAAGAAAGCCGGCATCCCGCTCACGCAAACCAGAGTCGGTTCGATGCTGGGCGCCTTCTTTACCTCAAGCGCAGTGGTGGACTGGAATACCGCGAAACTCTCGGACACGAAGCGCTACGGGCAGTTCTTCCACAAGATGCTGGAACAGGGCATCTACCTCGCCCCCTCACAATTCGAAGCAGCCTTTCTCTCGACCGCTCACTCAACCAGCGACATCGAAAAAACGATCAAGGCCGCGCACGCCGCATTCAAGAGTCTCTAGTCGCGTCGTTCGTGAAGCGCCTCTCGTATCTCGCGAGATACAAATTTTCATTGCTCAGATACAGCAAGGTCTCAGATAGCCCAAAGGCTCAACGTACGTTACATACGTTGAGCCCTTGAGCGAAACGAAACCCCTAGCTACATTGAGGATGCTTTCAAGGCGAAAATGATGCTGGCGGGTGCTGCAACAGCTTGCAGGATGCTCAAAACGGTTTCCCTGCAAGGCCGCAGCGAGCGAGAGCCCGAGGCGTACTTTCGTAGTACGTTGAGGGCTTGAGCGAAGCGAGAACGACGCAGGAAGCCGTTTTCAGCATCCTGGCTATTCGTCGTCCTCGTCCTCCATATCCAACACTTCCTGCCGCTTCTGCTCTTCCATCGCGTTATGCAAAAGCATGCGGACGAACATCGAATAGAGTGAACCCTTTTCCAGCGTCCCGCCCGGAGGAATGGCAATCTTGCCTTCCTTAATCATCCGATCCATCCAGACCTTTTGATCCGGCGCGATCAAGATCGGCACCTCGATCAAACCCACACGTCCCATCATATCCATATTACGGCCCCCTCTATGAGCTTCACGTCTTACCACCCGACATGCCGATCATTTCAGCATGCGAATTTCTTCATTGTCAATAAATCTGGCACGAACCCTGCTGCTCCGCCCATTGTATGGAATGCTTACGACAAATATCCAGCCTCCGTGGCGGAATCTCGAAAAGATATCTGCTCATTATCCTCTGGACCCTCTCGTGCGTATGGGCGCTGCCTTCTGAGGGGCTGACTCAATCAACCACAACACAGCCTTCCTCCCTGCCCACTGCTCCGTTGTCACCCAATGCCCCCGCCCGCTCCTCCTGCGATCTCTGCTGGAAGCCGGCCCCGCAAGGAGGAAGCGCCATCCATCCCCACCGGCCTCACCGTGAAAAAGGACTCCACCCACACAAAAGACGCAACGGATTGCGCCGATCCACTAGCCGAAGCTTCCAAGCGCTGCTCAGGCGGCAAACCTTCGCGCGACTCGGCGGAACAGAGCGCACGGTCGACGGACGGCAAATCTACGTGGTCGATGGCGACACCTTTCACTATGGAGCCGAGCGCATCAGGCTCAAAGGCATCGACACACCCGAGATGAGCGAGCCGGGCGGACCGGCCGCCAAGCTGCGGCTGCAAGAATTGCTACGAAACGGGCTGGTCCACATCGTCCCGCATGGGCGAGATGTCTACAACCGCCTCGTCGCCGATGTCTTCGTAGATGGGCAGAATGTCGCGGAGATACTCCGGATGGATGGCTTCGCGAAGCCCCGCTCCTAATCGTCATAAAATCAACAAAAACACTCTTGGACTTCAATCGCCAATCCTGGCAGGATATCGTAGCACTCACATCCAGCGGCTTACGACTCGTGCCATCCGGATACGGAGCCCCATCGCAAAGGAGCACCCTATGGCTACATTCATTCCCGGCCAGCCTATTAGCACCCAAGCCCCTACAGTTGAAGTCACGGTCACCCCAACCGCCCCCTTACCTCCTGGGCGCCACAGATTTCAGCTCATCGTCGTCGACGACTCTGGTAACCAATCAGAGCCCGCCCTTGCGGAGGTCATCGTGATCGACAATCAGCGACCAACGGCAGTGCTTGACGCCCCTCGAACCGTATCATTTGGCAGTTCATTCACGCTGTCAGGCACGCGGTCCTTCGACCTTCCTCCGGGAAAGATCGTCACCTACAATTGGGTGCGCCTGCCCTAGAGGCCCTGTAGCAACGTAACGCCTAACCGCTTCTCCTTGCCAGGCGCTCCAACATGGATTCACACATGAACATTAACGACCAAGGGTTGACGATAACGGTTTACACGGTCGCGCCGGATGCCTTGGTCGGCGACGTGGCCAGTCTCATGGTGACGCATGGGGTGGGCGACGCGATCGTGATGGAAGAGGGGAAACCAGTCGGAATCCTGACGGACCGAGATCTTGTCACTCGGGTCATGGCGGCAGGATTGGATGGCACAACCCTGCTGGCACGGGACATCATGTCGGCCCCGCCTGTGACGATCCCCCGAAACGAGGAGGTCAGCACAGCCATCGCGCTCATGAGCCATCATGGCATCCGTCGTTTACCGATCATCGACGAAGCGGGCAAACTGGTGTCGATCCTGACCCTGGATGACATCATCATGCTCAGTCTTAATGGGCAACCGGAA
>CAMDPZ010000002.1 GCA_945905765.1 Nitrospira lenta | reverse complement strand
CGCTTTGTCGCGCTTCACGACTTTTTCAAAATAGTCCGCCGCGAGGGCATGGGCCAGCCGGTAGTCGGCTGAAGCGAAGGTCTGGTAAAAGCTGCGGATCTGATCGCCCCGGAAGCGATAGAAGAGCGTATTAATATGGACTTGCCATTGATCGACCGGCTTATAGTCGCCAATGAGCTGCGGTAAGGCGTCTGCGTCTTGCAACATAATAGAGAATCCTGGTTGGAGCCCATGAGCTAGCGCGAGAAGCGCGGATTCTAGCAGATGGCGGGAAACAGCCGCAACGGGCGCCCCCTGAGAGCTGATGGCACTCCTCTCCTTGACAGCTCCCATCGACCGGTGTACGAAAACAACCATGCTTGGATTGTTCATTGCGCTCTGCATAGTCTTCTGCTGCCTTGGGGGAATCCCGGCCCAGGCGACGGAGCTGCCGACCACCAAAAATCCTCCCATTCCTGATTTCCAGAACCGCCCTCAAGACGCCATTCCCTACGACTTCGATGCCCCTCCGCAAGGCCTCTTCCTCTCCATTACCATGGCGGAAGGATTCGACGAGGAACTTGGCTTTCGCCGGACGCACGAAATCGTGCCGGTCAAACCGACAGACCGGTTCCGCCCCGACACCCCAACCGTCTTTATCGTCTTCCATCTCCACCAGCATTATCAGGGGTTCCAGGTGTTCGGACGGCTCTTCCCTGAAGCGGTGACAGGCCTCGACCCGACCGTGATGATCGGACAAGATGCCATGCACATCGCACTGGAAGACGAAAGCGGCTACCTCACCCTCGCCCCTCCACAAACCAGATGGCAGCCCGGCCGATACAAAGTGGAAATTCATGTGGGAGAAGAGATCAACGAGATGAGCTTGATGGGCACGATGCGGTTTACAATCGCCGAGGCGGGGAAGTGACGGGTGATCGGTGATGAGTGATGGGAAAAAAGAAGAAAGCGCATCCCCCCCCCTTCATCACTGCTCACTCATCACCCATCACCGATCACTACTGCCGTTTGACGCTCCCTCCATCATTCTGTAGAATGCCTGCGGATTCTGTAGTTCCCTTCTGCATCAGGAATATCGACCCCTCATGACCGTGCCATCCCATCCATGGGCTTCCGTCATCGTCCCCATTAAGGACGAGCGAGACAATCTCGCTCCCTTGACGGAGCAATTGCTCAAGGCCCTGGGGGCCTGCGACGAATCACGCTCGGCGCCCTTTGAAATCCTGTTCATCGACGACGGCAGCACGGACGGCAGTTCAGACCTGCTCGACCGACTGGCCGCGGACCATCCGCAAGTGCGCGTCTTTCATTTCGACCGTAACTATGGTCAATCATCGGCCTTCGACGCGGGATTCAAACGTTCGACCGGCGATCTGGTCATCACGATCGACGGCGACCTCCAGAACGACCCGGCCGACATCGGCACCTTATTGCCCTACACAAAGACCTTCGACCTCGTGTGCGGGTGGCGCACCAACCGGCATGACAGCCTCGTGCGAACATTGTCATCGAAAATTGCCAACGCGGTACGTAGCGCAGTCACAGGCGACCAGGTTCACGATACCGGCTGCTCGCTGAAGATCTTCCGCCGCTCCGTCGTGGACAGGCTCCAGCTTTTCAACGGCATGCATCGTTTTTTCCCGGCCCTGGCGCTGATGCACGGCTTTACGGTCACCGAAGTGCCGGTGCGCCATTACGCTCGCAAGCATGGCCAGTCGAAGTACGGGCTCGGCAACCGCCTCTTCAAAAGCCTCTACGACCTGATCGCCGTGCGCTGGATGCAGCAACGAGTATTGCGATATAAATTCAAAGACAAGTGATGAGTGATCTGTGATGGGTGATCAGTGAATGGGAAGACCGTAAACACTCACAAAGATCTCGATGCTTGGAAGAAAGCTATGGATTTGGCTGCACAGATATACTCGCTTACGCTGCAATTCCCCAAAGAAGAGCTTTATGGGTTGACCTCGCAAATGAGACGTTCCGCCGTTTCGATACCGAGCAATATCGCAGAAGGCGCGGCCAGACATTCCAGAAAGGAATTTATCCAGTTCCTTCACATCGCTTCCGGTTCGGTCGCTGAACTAGAAACGCAGCTTCTTTTGGCTGTACGACTGGGGTTCATTTCCAATGACGGCGTGATGGCTCACATTGAAGAAGTCAGAAAATTGCTCCTGGGCCTACTCCGTTCGTTGAAAAGCAAACCCATCACTCATCACTCGTCACCCATCACCACACCATTATGAGCATCGAACATATCTGGCTCGCCATCGGATTCCTCGGACAGGGGCTCTTCTTCGGCCGCTGGGTCATCCAATGGATCGCCTCCGAACGAAAAGCGGAGAGCCAGGTCCCGATCGCCTTTTGGTACATGAGCCTGGTCGGCGGACTCATCACCCTGGCCTATGCGATCTATCGAAAAGATCCGGTCTTCATCGCAGGCCAGAGCGTCGGAGCCGTGGTCTATGTTCGCAACCTGGTTCTCATCGCTCGCGCCAGCCAGGCGAAACCTCCCACAGGCCAGTCCTCTCCACAATCATAACCGCCCGAGACTAACGATCCTATGACCACGACCAGCCGCTCACACCATGCCCTGCTCCTTCTCGCGCTCCTGGCCCTGTCGGGGCTGCTGTTCTTCCTGGGGCTCGGCGACATGGGATTAACCGACCGTGATGAAGGCAGGAACGCTGAGGCAGGGCGGGAAATGTTCGAGTCGGGTGATCGCCTGACGCCGACGTTCAACGGCGAGCTGCGCGTGGCGAAACCGGTCTTTCTCTATTGGTTAATGGATCGGTCCTATCACCTGTTCGGCGTCAACGAGTTCGCCGCACGGTTTCCCTCCGCCCTCTTCGGTGTCGGCTTGATCCTCCTCCACTACCTGTTCCTGGCGCACCAGCGCGATCGAACCGTCGCGCTCTTCGGTGCCCTGATGCTCTTGCTCAACCTGGAAATCCTCGGACTCGGGCGCATGGCGCTGACCGACAGTGTCTTGATCTTTTTCATCACGGCATCGCTCTATGGATTCTGGCTGGGTCTGCATGGTGAAGGAGCCGTCCGCCGATGGATCTGGGCCTTCTATATCGGCATGGCCCTCGCCACCCTGACGAAGGGACCGGTCGGATTCGCCCTGCCCCTCATCGTCGCGGCAATCTATTTGACCTGGACGCGCCGCTGGCGGGACTATTGGCAGAACGGGATTCCCCTGGCCGGCATGGCCCTGTTTATTCTGCTGGCCGCTCCCTGGTATGCCGCCATGTTTTATATCCATGGCGACGCCTACGCCTCCGGCGCCAAGGCCAATACGATCGGGCGATTCCTGAGTCCGATGGAAGGCCACCATGGAACCGTCTTCTTTTATCTCCCGGTCCTGCTCATCGGCTTCTTCCCTTGGAGCGCGCTCCTGCCTGTCCCGCTCTATCGCACCCTCAGGGATTGGCGGGGTAGCGGGATAACGGGACAAAGGGATAGCGGAGCATCTCCTTACCCCGATACCCTCTATCCCCCTACCCCTACTCGAGAGCTTGAACTCTTTGCCGCCCTCTGGGTCGTCGGCGTCTTTGTCTTTTTCACCGCCTCTTCGACCCGCCTGCCCCACTATATCGGGCCGTTGTTTCCTGCCGCGGCTCTCTTGACCGCCTCCTACTGGTCGCGCTGCCTGCAAGATCCGATGACAAAAGGCATTCGCGGCTCGATTCATCTCATGATGGGACTGGGTTATCTCCTGGCCATCGGCTTTGCCTGCCTCCCCACGCTTTACGCCACCTACGCCACCAAAATGGTGCGTGAATTCCCCTTGGCAGGACAGGTGGGAATCGGCGCTGGGCCCTATCTGGTGACAGCCATTCTGTTAATTGGCATCACGTTAGTGGGCTATCTTGGGTTGAACGAGGAGCGGCGCGGTGGAGCCTTCTGGGCGGCGGGGGCAACCTTGGCAGGCCTGGTCCTGATCGTCATCGTCATTGCGACGCCGCACATCAACCGCTTTGTGATCGCGCCACCACAAGAACTCGCCTATGCGGCAGGACTGAACCTGGAGCCCCAAGATCAATTCATCGCCTATGGAATCACGAGACCCTCGTCCGTTTTTTACGCGAAACGCAAGACGCTCTTCGTGCCGTTCGGAGAAGAAGATAAAATCAGGGCGGCGCTGAAGGAGCCGAGGCGAGTGATGATCCTCTTGCCGGAGAGCGCGCAAGTAAAGTTGCCGGAAGAGGCCGTCATGCTCGTCCCTCTGCTCAAACGCTATGGCTATGTATTGTTGGCCAACCAGCCAATGGTGACGATTCCGGAAAATGCCCCGAAGCCTCCGACCATTTTCGGCCACTAGCGGAACAGTCGCGGGAAAGTTCGAGGTTCAAAGTTCGAGGTTTTAGAAACTTCGAACGATAAACTTCGAACTTCTGGCGTCACGCCTACATCGGCACGAGCCCCTTCAGAAAATAGCTCGCCACCAACATGAGCAGCACCGCCGCGACGAACAGACCCTCCGCCACGCCAGTCCATCCTCCTACGAGAACATCTGCCATGGGCAGGTCCTGACCATCCAGCCCCTCCAACCAATGGGCGACACAGACGAGCAGCGCCACGGTTGTGACCAACAGAGAACCGGTCGTCATTCCCAATCCCAGTCCCATAAGTGCGCGAGCTAGAGATCCGGATAGCCAAGCCGGACGCCATGACGGTCGCAGCCTCCACGCAACATGCCCTGCGAGTCCCGCTAAGGTAAGCGCCCCGCCGCCACACAGAAGCGATTGCGTGAGCCAGCCCTTCGACGGAAGCTGCGTGACCGTCCAGACGAACGCGAACGTCACCGCGAAAAACGGCGCGATCCGACACACAGAGTTTCTGGCCGCTGTCCACCATTCACCCCAGGGATGCACGGCGATCATTCCCATCACACAACCGAGAACCGCTCCTCCTGCCACATCGGTCGGATAGTGAGACCCGCGGACGACCCGGCTCGCGGCAATAGCCACCGCCACAGCGAACAGGGGCCATCGCGCTCGCGGAAACTTTGCAGCGAGCACGGTCGCGACCGCGAACGATGCGGACGCATGGCCGGACGGAAAGGAGTCCCACCCGCTCCCGGCGGCGGGAGAAAACTCGAAGTGGCTGGTATCGATGAACTTGGGCCTGGGCCGGCCAATGGTATGTTTTAAAATCGTCGCAACCACCGCCACGAGACCATGCGCAATGAGACTCTGTCTGCCTGCGTCTTTCCATTGCTGATCGGTGAATCCGTACCCGACCGCCAACAACAGAAGACTCAGGAGCGCCAGCGACTCCCCTTTGCCGAGGCGGTCGCCGAGATCGCTAAACAGAACCAGCCAGGGGTGAGGAACGGAAACGGCCGGTGGATAGAGGGAATGGACGAACCTTGCGAGAGGCACATCCCACTCAAGCAGGCCCACAAACACAAGGAGAAGGGCGGCGCAAGCGAACGATTGAACTATGAGCGCTGAACGATGAACACGGAATGCTGATGCGCGATCATTTCCTCGCTCATCGTTCATCGTTCATCGTTTCCAGGCTGGCGGACTTTTTCAGCATTCTGCTACGGCACCCAGTCGGCGAGGAACACATTAAACTCGCCCGGCACCTTGGCCCCGCGATCCGACACCCAGACCAAGCTGGCGCCATTCGGCGAGAACATGGGGAAACTGTTGAACTGTCCCGCGAACGTGAGCCGTTCCAGGCTTTGGCCGTCCTCACCGATCGCATAGAGATGCATGCTCGCCTGGCTGCCTTCGGCTTTCGTTTCAATATTCGAGGAGAAGATGATCCTCTTCCCATCGTGAAAATAGGAGGGCGAGAAATTCGAGGCTCCGTTCTTCGTGACCTGCCTCTTCCCGCTTCCATCCGCATTCATCACGAAGAGCTCGAGCTGCAGAGGCTCCACCAGATTTTGCTTGAGCAGGGCCTGGTAGGTCTCAATCTCCGCCGGCTCGATCGGATGCGAGGCCCGATAGACGATGCGTTTGCTGTCAGGAGAAAAGAAAGCGCCGCCGTCGTAGCCGACTTCATTCGTCAGCCGCCGGGCTCTCGACCCGTCAAGATTCATCGCATAGATATCCAGGTCCCCGTCCTTGACGGAGGTCCAGACGATCGTCTTCCCGTCGGGTGAGACCGTTGCTTCCGCATCGTAGCCGGAGGCGAAGGTCAGCCGCTGCATTTCCTGACCGTCGAGACGCACGGCATAGAGGTCATAATCGTCCAAGGCCCAGCGGGAGGCCCCCTTCGGCTTCAGCGGACAATTCGGCCCGACGGCATAGGTCGACGAATAGAGCACGCGGCGATCGCCGGGGAAAAAGAATCCGTCGGTCGCGACCCCTGTGCCGGTGCTCACCAATCGCACGGTATCGCTCTCCAGATCCATCACGTATATCTGATAACAGGCCAGCCCCTTATCGGTCGGCGAGCTCGTGGCCGCGTAGGTATCTTTCATCCAATTGTTCGTGGATTGAAACACCAGCTTGTTCCCGCTGAAGGAAAAGTAGGCTTCAGTATTCTGCCGGCCCACCGTCAGCTGGCGAATGTTCTTCAAATGCCGCTCGGCCTGGTGCGCAGGCACCGATCGGGCCTTCAATGCAGGGCTCTCCGCCCACCCCTGCTGCTCACAGAGCAACAGACCGACCAGTCCGATCATGCACCACTTACCGAATGGGATTACTGACATCGAGACGCTCCTCCGTACGATCGCTTGCGAACGGCTGCTCTTCACGAGCCGCCGCCTCGCCGCAATATTTGACCAGGATCGATTGAATCTTCGAACGGGACTCGGGACCGCTCAATACTAGCACCGAACCTTCCCGGGGCGACAGCCCATCGTGAGCCGGCGAAACAATCGTGGCCCTCTCCCCGAGAGGTGTCGCTGTCCCTGAGCCTCGAGGCGAGAAACCAGGTCCCCTCGCGGAGACTGGCGGACTTTTTCAGCATTCCGCTAAACGGAGGATGAGGCCGAGGTTCCAATCAACGCATCAACAAACGCTTCGCTCTGAAAATCCTGGAGATCTTCGACGGACTCCCCGACTCCGATCAGCCGCACGGGCAGCTTGAGCTCCTCGGCAATCGCGACGACGATCCCGCCGCGAGCGGTGCCGTCGAGCTTCGTCAGGACCAAGCCGGTGACGCCAACCGTCTGATGGAATTGACGGGCTTGCGCCAGCGCATTCTGCCCAACTGTCGCGTCCAGCACGAGGAGCACTTCATGCGGCGCACCGGGACATTCCTGCGCGATGACGCGCGTGATCTTGCGGAGCTCGTCCATGAGGTTCGATTTCGTATGGAGCCGGCCCGCCGTATCGATCAGGACCACGTCCACTTGCCTGGCCTTCGCGGCGGCGATTCCGTCGAATGCGACTGCGGCCGGGTCCGAGCCATGGCGGTGGCGAATCACATCGACGCCGACCCGGTCGGCCCAGACTTGCAGTTGATCAATAGCAGCCGCGCGAAAGGTATCGGCTGCCACCAACAAGGGCACCTTCCCTGCCTGCACGAGCCGTTGCGCGATCTTGGCAATCGTCGTGGTCTTGCCCACCCCATTCACCCCCACAGCCAGGATGACGAAGGGCTTGGGGCCTTTGGCCAGCAGGGCCTCCAACGACAGACCCTGCACCGGCGTCAGCACATCCAGCAACGTGTCGCGCAAGGTCTGCTGCACCAGGCCTGCCTGCGAAGCATCGGTCCCTTGCAACTGTTTCTTGAGACGCGCCATCACGCGCTCGACAACGCGGGCGCCGAGATCGGAAGCGATCAGCGCTTCTTCGAATTCTTCCAGGAGAGCAGGATCCGCCGCGCGGCCCAGCAGACGATCCAAGGACCCGCGCACGACGTCGCGTGTTTTGGTGAGTCCCTCGCTCAGCCGCTGCAACCATCCCATAGATCTACTCGCGCCTCTTTCGACTTATTCGTTTCGGCATCGACCCGATCGACCGGAGAACCATCCGTTCACGGCGCTGCATCCGGCGCGCTTCCTGCTCGCTCCGCTCATGGTCGTAGCCGCAGAGATGCAAAATGCCATGGACCAATAACACGGTCAACTCCTCGTCCAGCGATCGCCCGCCCTCTTTCGCTTGGCGAACCGCCGTCGGCACGGCGATCACCACGTCCCCCAACAGCCCGGCGGAAGCATGGGGCGCCTCCCTCATGGCAAAGGCCAGCACATCGGTCGTGCGATCCTTCCCCCGATACCGATGATTGAGGCTCTTCATCCGCTGATCGCCCACAAGCAAAATCCCCAGTTCAGCCGACGATTCCCCGACAGAGGAAAGAATCGCCCGCGCCTGCCGATCCAGGCGAGCCTGGTCGAAAGTCACACGTCGAACCTGAGTCTGCATATGGACCGGCATTAATGAGTCCCCTGAAAAATACTGTGGCGCGCGGGAAACCCCATGGCCCACGAATCGTAGCTACCCAATAAATATCCCACAGGATGCTCAAACAGGCCGTCCAGCAAGGCCGCAGCAAGCGAAGAGGCGAGGCGTACGCTTCGGTACGTTGAGCCTCTGCGCGCGGCGAGAACGACGCTGGCGGACTGTTTCAGCATCCTGTTAATGAGACTGGCCCCAGGAATCCGTCTGCGATGAGGAGGGGGAAGCAGGCTTCGGCGGTTTACCGTGGGACGGCATGCGCCGTCCCGGCGCGTTGGAAGTCTGAGCGGAACCCTGATGCTGATCGTAGGCCTTGATAATGTCCTGCACCAATTTATGGCGGACGACGTCGCGCTCGTCGAAGTAGACGAATTCGATCCCCTCGACGTCGCGCAGAATCTCCCGCACCTCGATCAGGCCGGAGACCCGCTCGGGCGGCAGATCCACCTGAGTAATATCGCCGGTGACCACGACCTTGGAATGGAACCCGAGCCTCGTGAGGAACATCTTCATTTGTTCTGCGGTCGCATTTTGCGCCTCATCGAGAATGACGAACGAATCGTTCAAGGTGCGGCCGCGCATAAAGCCGAGCGGCGCGATTTCGATGTCGCCCCGCTCGATCGCGCGCGTCGCCCGCTCCATATCCATCATATCGAACAGGGCGTCATACAGGGGACGGAGATAGGGATTCACCTTGGCATACATATCGCCGGGCAAAAATCCGAGCTTCTCTCCCGCTTCAACCGCCGGCCGCGCGAGAATGATGCGGCTCACTTCTTTCTTCATCAAGGCGCTCACCGCCATCGCCATCGCCAGGTAGGTCTTGCCTGTGCCGGCCGGGCCGATGCCAATCACGATGTCGTGCGTCTCGATCGCTTCGATATAGGCTTTTTGCGTCGGAGTTTTCGGCGCAACGAATCGTTTCTTCGTAACGATGGCGGCGGAGCGAGACAGGAGTTCTTTGATCGGAGCTTCGGGACTATGCCGGAGCGCGCTCAAAGCGTGGGAAATATCATCCGGCTGGAGCACCATCCCGTCGTTGGCCAAAGAGGCCAATTCTGTGAGGATACGTTCGGCATGGCGCGTGGCGTCTGGCGTACCGTCGAGGGTGAGTTCTTCCCCGCGCGCCGAGAGGCGCACGCCAAGATCGTCTTCGATCAGCTTGAGGTGCCGGTCGTGGTGACCGAATAGGACGGCGGTGTTGGTGCCTTCTCGTAGTTTAAGTTTGCGCACGCGTAATGAGCGGGGCCTCTCCTTAATAAGAATGTTCTCATTCTAACAAACCGGGAAAAGCCGTGACAAGGGACTTAGGCCCCTTCTACTTTCGATGAGGTCTGTTTGGCGAGCGTCACGTCAAACTCCTGAAAGGCCGTCCCTCCCTGGCTATCTTCGGCCACCACCCGAACTTTGTACGTACCGGTGAGCTCCGGCGCGACGAGCCACACCATACGGCCCGTATCCGCCTCGATCGTCATTCCGGGAGGAGCGGTCTCCAGCCGATAACGAATACGGTCTCCTTCCGGATCGATGGCTTTGACGACATACTCATAGCGCTCCCGGCTGACCGGAGCAGAAGGAGTCGACAGGATCGTTGGAGGACTGTTGCCCAGCACGAACGGTTCCGATTTTATCGGCTTCCCAAGGGCCGTCCGGTCTCGCGGCGTCACCTCGACCGTCACCACATCCATTCGAGCGAAACCGGCAGTATCGAGAACGGCTCCCTCCCCCTCCTGGGCAACCGCGGCGTTGCGCCACCAACGGAAGGACAGCTCAATGTTATCGCGGTCCGGATCCGCCACCTCTACGAAGGCTTCGAGCCGGTCCCCTGGCTTGGCCGGCTGAGGGCGAACCGAGAGCGACGAGATGATCGGCGGTGTGTTGATCACGACAGCCTCGGCCGTGCGATAGATCGCGCCCCGCTCCTTGCCATCGTCCGGAACAATCTCCACGCTGACCCTGTCTCCTTTTTTAAGAAGATCGGGTGGCAGGGTCGAACCGGTCTGCTCACGCAAAGGATTTCCGTTCACCATCCACTGATGGTGAAAGGTCAATGCATCGCGATCCTGATCCTCCGCATGGATCTGCAGGGAAATCGGCGCGGCCAGCACGAGGGGGGAGGGGAAAATAGCGGCCCCATGAATCACTGGAAGGTGATTCCCTGATGAGCCCGCACCACTACCTCCCTCAGGGGATGATTCAGCGTTGCAGGCGGCAGTCATCACGCCCAGAGCAAGAAAAAGCCAATATGCCGATTGACGCCTCTTCACATTATTCTCGCTGATTAATCCACGCGATATAGCGGCTGCGCACTGAGTTCGCCAAGTTGGTGCAGGGCTGGACGATCGTGCTAGAGCTCGTATTGATAAAGCCCATCGCCCCGCCTTGGCAACCGCTGCCGTTGCCGCTGCCGCCGCTGCCGCTGCCCTGTCCGCCAAGCTGGATGGCCATCTGTGCGGCCAGTCCGCTGCCGAGACTCATGGATCGATTGACGTTCTGGTTACTGCCAGCTGCCGTCGTGCCGATAATCGACTCCGTATAGGCGCTCCCAGTCAAATAGAACAGCGCATACAGATTGCTCGTCCCTGAAGAACTACAGATATCGTCGTTCGGAATGAATGTGGGGAAGAAGACAATTCCTCCCACGAGGGTCGGATTGACCAGGACACGCTCACGCGCCGCAGGCAGCGTGGTATACCACCCGTCCTTGCTCTGCACTAACCCGATCAGCGACGTCGTCCCGCTGCCGGTAAAGGTGGTCACACCGGTCACACCGGTCACCTGGCTGGTTGCCCCGCCGCAGGTACCGACGCTCAGGACGCAGATCTGCGCACTTGAGACGTTCACCAGATCATTGTCGAGACAATTCGTGGTTGTACTTTGGGTGCAGGTGGCACTGGCCACAGAGTCCTTCACTCCGAAAAAATACTGAGTGTCAGCGTTGGTTTTGTCGGCCGTGCTGTAGTAACGGCCCGTGCCAAAGAAGATCCAGACCTTTCCCGTATCGTCGAGCGTGGACGTCGGGGACGATACGATCGGCCCCATATTATGGATCGTGCCGCTGGGAGGAAAAGTGTCGAGCACTTCCGTCGGCACGCGATTGCCCCCTGACGCAACCCCCCATGTGGCAGTCGTGCAAGGCGCCGCAGCGCAGGCCCCCATCGTCAGCCGATACATCTTGCCGGACCAGGTTGCGCGACCGCTGCTGGTCGGATCGATCGTGCGCCCCGCATAGACCGTATCGGACCGATAGTCTAAATCCTTATCCAAAGTAATGAGATCCGCCATAAACGAATTCCATGTTCCGGCCGTCATCGTCGTCACCAGGCTGTTGCCTGCCCCCGGCCCTGCCACGAGATCCACCGAGTAGAGTTTGGAGGCTTGTCTGGCCTCTCCCCCATAGCCTGCAACACCGGAGCCGAAGACGACATACCACTTGGCATTGGTGTTGTCCGACTTCGCGTCGACGGAGGGACTGGTCCGAACAATCGAGGGATAACTGGTGGAAAGCCCGAGAGCGGAGGAACTGAAGGACCATAAGAGTTTCGGCGCAACCTCAGGATTCGTAATATCCAGCACGAAATAGGCGGTGTAGAAGTTACGATTCACTCCGCTGATACTCACGGTCATCGTCGGCGCGCCGGATGCGGCCACGCAGGCTCCGCAACTGCCGCCCATACGGAACCCCCCGATCAAGATCGTCCCCCAACCATTGGGATGATCGGCATCGGGTTTGAAAATCCTTGTGTCGGTGGTTCGATTCCGCCCCAGGCCACCATTCACAAACCTAGACTCACTGTGTCTCGACGCTAGGTACTCTGCAAAAACTTCTTACTCTGTGTGCGACTGTGCATAAAGTAAAGAGTCTCCCCCAAACCAACCCCAACCTCGCACTCTCAAACCAAGCCTCACTGACTAGCCTTAGCTATGCGCCGCCTTCAAGCGTCCATTTAAGGGACGGTGAGTGCGTAGTTTATAGAAGGCACAACAGCCCTGTTTGGTATTGCCGCTACAAACTCCAAAACGGAAGCTGGCATAGGACTAGCACTCGAAAGGCTTCGCTTGAATACGCAATACAAGCGGCATGTGAGTTGTATGACTTGTCCAGATTTCGCCAACGCCTAGGCTTAGCACACAACGCCCCCGACTTCGCAGAAATTGCACACGCAACACTTCAAGAGTTACGAAAAGACTTGGACGGCGGTATTGGGAAAAGCGTCTTCTACACGTACATAACGTGCATTGAGAAATATTTCCTGCCGTACTTTGAAGGGAAACGCATTGAGGAGTTAACGTACACAGACATGAAGGAATTTGAGTTGTGGCGAAACAGGCAAATGGGCAAAGCGCCTAAAGCCTCAACACTTAACAATTTTTCAAGCACATGGAGTAAGTTACAGCAGGTAGCCATAAACAAAGGCTGGCTAAGCGACAAGGTAGCCATACCTAAGTTGACTAGCAGAGGGCAGAAAAGCACAGCACGTCCCGCTTTTAGCCGTGAAGAAATGGATAAGCTACTTTTGTTTATGGAAAGTTGGGTGCGCGAGGGAAGGTTGGCAGTAGAAAGAGAAATACGTCCTTTGTTGCGAGACTACGTTGAAATGCTTTTATTGACTGGCATGCGACATGGCACAGAAGCACTGGGAATTAAATGGCAACACATAGAATGGCACACAGACAAAGGTATTCGTTACTTGCGTATTTGGGTAAGCGGCAAAACAGGCGGACGCTGGCTTATAGCTAAGCACTCTGCGGTTGAGGCTTTAAGGCGTTTACATGCAAGACAGCTAGACATTAAGCACATTGCATTTGAAGACTTGTTTCAACAGCGCATACCTTTTGCAATATTTCGCTTTAGTACAGGCTACCAACCCCCTAGTTTGAATGGCACTTTTAGAAGGCTTATGCGTGACAGCGGACTAATAAAGGACAGCA
Organism: Nitrospira lenta; assembly: GCA_945905765.1. Lineage (GTDB taxonomy): Bacteria > Nitrospirota > Nitrospiria > Nitrospirales > Nitrospiraceae > Palsa-1315. The sequence goes on along the minus strand of CAMDPZ010000002.1, from coordinate 67,453 downwards.
ATGGGCAAACACGCACTCTTTACTCTGTGCGTCACACATACGCAACACTGGAATTGCTAGAGAAAGGTACAGATATTCACACGCTTTCGAAGCAAATGGGTAATTCAGTCGCAATGATAGAAAAGCATTACAGCAAGCTAACAGCGACTATGGCGGCAGAGAAACTGGCGTAAACAACGATTAAAGAATGTAAAATTAAAATATGGACAAATATATACAAAGTCGAAGAAAAGATTTTAATGCTATTAAGCAAGCATTATCTTCAGACATTAAGTCACAGAATATTAATTCATTAGTAATTGAAGGCGACTCACTTGCAGTTCTTAAAAGAATTCCTTCAGAATCAATTTCATTAGTCCTAACTGACCCTCCATATCACTCAACCAAAAAGAAAAATATTAAAGGTGACACATCTTTTAATGAAGATATAGATTTTTTAAATTGGATGGGAGAGTATGTAACGGAATGGAAAAGAGTGCTTAAAAAAAATGGCGCAATTTTTTGCTATTGTTCTGCAACAATGTCTTCAAGGCTTGAGGTTGTGTTTAGAAAAGAATTTAATGTCTTGTCAAATATTGTCTGGACTAAGCCGAATGAACCAGGTTTTGACGGCTGGAAACAAAAAATGAAAAAGGAGTCGTTGAGACAGTGGTATGAACATACCGAAAGAATTATTTTTGCAGAACCTTCATTCGAAGGAAATATATTTAAATCTTGGTATGGACTTTATTTAAAAGAAAAACGAAAGCAGGCTGGGCTGAGTGGACACCAGCTTACTGAGTTAACAGGCGCTTATGGAAAGGTAAACCATGGCGGTGCAGTATCGAATTGGGAGGCAGGCAGAAATGTTCCCAGCAAAGAACAGTATGAAAAAATATGTGCGGCAATATTGGACAGTGGAAAAGTAACCTCAATGCTTCCGTATGAAGATTTAATACGCCCATTTAATGTCAATGGACAAATCGAGTTTACAGATGTTTGGAATTTTCCAACAGTAAGGCCATATAGCGGTAAGCACCCAGCAGAAAAACCAATTTCGATGCTTGTACATGCAATTGAAGCGACAACCTACGAAGACGATATAGTTTTAGATTGCTTTGCAGGTTCGGGTTCAACGCAAATTGCCGCATTAAAAACTAAACGGAAGTGTATTTCTATAGAGTTGGATTCAGTATGGGCAGAACGAATTTCTTCAATAACTATGGAAAAGATACAAAAAGAAACAAAAGAAGAAGTTAAAAAAATTAAGAAAGAAGAAAAATTACAAATGGCATTAGCTTACAAATAGCCAGACTCTTTATTTTTTCTAACAACTTTATCCATCCATTCAAGTGTAGGAATTATTCCAGCATCTTTAACAACTACGTTACAGTGGTGATGCCCCCAGCCTAAGTTGTACGTGGTGTGATTTAACTCCCCAAGTCGTAGTTCATTAATATGGAAAAGATTTAATTGGGTAATTGTTAAATCCGATACTTCCCTTCCTTCGGCCTGTTCCATTTTATTAAAAAAACCTGTTGAAGAAAGTTTTTCAAGACACAATGGGCAAATTGTTTTGTGTTCTCTATCAATAATTCTGGAGGAAATAAGTTTTTTATAATCAAGCAAGCCATTAGCTGTAGCAATGCCTAATATGCTTTCTCTACGAAGATTGGAGTTTTCTTCTGTCATACCATTCGCTAATGAAACATTTTTTGAGTCATAACATAGCCAAAATAATGTTTCCAACTGTATCCGACAGTCAGTTGTCATTTTTTCAGTGGCGTACTCATAAAATCTAATGCCAGCGCCTTTGGGTTTTGTTGTATGAAAACCTAATGAAATTTTTTGTCCATTACCCGTTGAGGTAGTGGCTGGAATTCTTGCAACAAATTCTCCGCCAAGAGGTTGAGTCCTGCTTGTAGCAGGCGACAGGCCTTTAGTATCTGGAGAATATAAATTCCAGTCCTCTCGCACTTCGTAAAAAATTAGTAGATTTACTCCTAAAGACAAATCTAATTGCTTCAACTCTATAGCGATATTTTTATTTTCAAAATACTGTTTTGGAGAAATGAGGACGATATATCCCTTTTCAAAACTTTCACCCTTTGGCAAGGAAGCGAATACTTGTTTAACAACGCTGTAGGGAATTAAGACGGTACCATTTCTCGATACTCGATTTTGAAAAATCTCGTCGTCGTCAGCGCCTCTAGTTTGCCCTGTTTTATATATTTTTCTATCAAGTAGGCTAGGTAGTGAAGGTAGTCTTTTTTTTGTTTGTTTTGTCATGGTAATTTATGAAATGTTATTTACTACTTCACCGCTATAGTTGCGAAGTAATTCATATTTGTTATTAAGAGTTATGTGCGCCCAAGTTGTAGCTGGCTTTCTACCAAACCATAAGACTTGTACTTCTACCCTTGTCTTGCCGTCAAATGTGTCAAAAGGTTGTTGGCAGTCAGCAACTTCAAAGTAGCAGTCTCTAAACGTGCTACCACGCAGAAAGCCCTCGTGTATGAGTACAGCAAGCACGTTCTTAACTTGCCTGTAAGACTCTGGCTTGGCATTCGGGTGCGTGTTTGGCACGCTATTCCAGTCATTGTTGTACTCGCCTGCCATAAAGTCCCCGTTAGTGCTAAAAGTTACATTAATGGTAGTCGAAAAAAAGCCTACCGCATAGGGTAGGCTTCAACTTGCTGTTGCTATAGAGGGAAAGAAATGTAGGCGTTTATGCCAAAGTTTCTTGCATTTGCTTCCTGTCTTCCTGTGCCAAATTGAAGTCTCTAAACAAGCCGTCCAGCACTTTGTAATAGCCTCTGTTATCAGCCGCTATGACATAGCTAGTTTCTAGTGCCGCCAAGAGTGCGTTGTCTTCAATTCCAATGCCTTCTTTTTCCATAATGCGTTTTGCGTGAGGGAAAAAGACTGCGGGAGTACAGGCAGGTACTTCAAGAACTTCACAGCGACTTCTAATGCCTTTGTCAATTTGGGCAATTTCATTCGTTGTAATAATGGTTAAGTCAATGCCTGCGTAATTGTCTATAGCAGTACGAAACGAGTTATGCCCGCCAATGCGGAAATTCATTTCCTCAATAATGTAATAGCTATAACGTTGTCCATTGGTTGAAAAAAAAGTGTCAAACAACTTGTTACGTGAAATTAGTTTGTCAACCTCTTTGTCGCTATTCAATTCATAGGGCTTGATATAACTTGTAACTACCTTCTCCATACCTTCAATTGCTTTTGGAAGTAGCTTGGCAATAAGTGACTTGCCTGTGCCATTCCTGCCGCAAAGAATTAAGGGGCGGGTTACTTCTCCGCTTGCATAGGCTGTAATGACACTTTTGACATGGGCATTAGGAAAAATAAAGTCGCCAATGAATGCTGGCGAATATTTTCTTTCTGTGTCAATAAACTTGCCATAGTTATTAGGTTTGTACATAAAAATTCCTTTAATTTGGTTTTGAGTTAAATGGGTAGGGGTTGCCAGCCCCTAATAAAAAAAATTAAGCCGCTTCTAATTCTTTTACCGACATACTGGCTACAGCAATGGCACTGGCTTTGAGTTTGTCTTTCTCTTTGCTAGAGTCGTTGGCGGCTTCACGTCGCTTTAACAAGTCCTTAGCAACTTCTTTCAAAGCGGCATTTTCCATAGCCTTAGTAGTTGTTGGCACAGTCCGCAATAACTCCAATTCGTTATTAGCGTTTTGTCGCGCCAATACAAAGGCGTATGTGCAACCGTCGTTAAAATGGACACTAGAGTTAGGTAGCGCTACTGTTTCTTTTGGCATTAAGCCTTCAAGTGCCATAAAGGAGTCAGCAATAGCGTCTTTAAGTGCAATTTCCTTTGCTAGTGTTTCAGGTTTCTTAGCGAAGTTCTTCTTGCACTCCTCTACGCCGCCTTTGCTTTCAATAAACTCAGCTAGGGTTTCGTTTTCGCTTTTGTCTTTAATAGCCGCCATTAGAGTGCGTGTGTAGTTATAGGCACGCTTTCTGTCGCTGTTAAACACATAGCGGACAAATACAGTTAGTGCGGGAGAGTTGCTTTGCACTTTGACTTTGCGCTTGGCCAGCACAGCCTTCATTTGCTTGACTGTTTCCTTTAAGCACTCAGTACTGTCGCAGGCAGTAAGAAACAAGTCGTGTACTTGCCCCAAAATTCCATACAACTCCTTGTTGCTACGTGCCAAAATTGTTGTTTCAAACTTTTCACGTGCGGCTACTAACTCATTAGCCTTCTTAATTACGGCTTCTGTTGTAGGCGCTACAACGGCGTTTGCTTTAACTTCTACAGTTTTGTTGTTAATTTGTGTCATTTAATTACCTTTCAATTTATGTTAAAAAATGGCTAAAACTTGTTAAGAAACAATGCCTTAGCACAGGTATGACTTTATCACTTCTGCCCTAAAATGACGACGAAAAGTAATTGGTTGCGAATTACTTGATAAGATATGTGCTATGAAACAAACCTTCTTAGCCGCCTACCCGCGCGTTGGCACAAAAAACAAGCGCACTTCCGTTAAGGAGTTGGAGAAAAGTCCTTACTACTGGTTTTGGGCTTATATGCGCCGCAACAAGGAATACCTAAAGTGCTGTGACAACAATGGCGCAGGCAAGCTAGCCAAGCTGTACAAAGACTTTGGCGACATACGCAGTGAAGACTTTGCCGAGTGGTGGGGTGGTAGCAGTCAAAAAGGCGGCTACCTATTTGGAGAAACACCAAATGACATAAACCTTAAGCAACTCAAAGATAAGAGTGAGTGGAGTGAAGACTGGAATGAAAACATTGCCGTCTTCGCTGTTAACTTATCTATTGGCAGGCGAAAGCTACAGCAATACTTTGCCGCACAACTTGAAACAATTCACAAAGGCAAGCGTGGGCGCAAGTCAATGGGTGGTACTGCAACTACAGCACGCTACAAGCTATATAGAAATTACAGCGTGAGTAACTTAAAGAAAATGCTTGAAGCCTATGACGCTTGGGTTACGAATGAAACCCTACCAAAGACAGAGAGAAAAACCATGTGGGAGTTAGGCGAGAGTATTAGGCTTGTGCCAGTAGCAATGCCGCCAACGCATAAGGACTTTCAACTACAGGACAACGTGAAAATGCGACACAACACAATGACAGTTGCAATGAGTCGGTACGTTAAGCAAGCACAAACAATTATTGCCAATACGTCTTTGGGTGTTTTCCCAAAGAGTACTGTCGATTAAATGGACGCTTAGACTAACTCAACAGCCGCCTTAAGTTGAGTTGGACTTGAGTAGAGGTAGGAAGCAGTTGTCGAAATATTTCTATGCCCCGCGAGGGACTTGAGAATGTGAATGGCTGTGCCTTTGTTGGCAAGTCCGGTTAAGAAGCTACGTCTTCCGCTATGACTGCTACACCCCGTCAAACCAACCTTGCGGTAAAGAAAGAAGAAGTACTGGGTGAGTGTGTTGGGACTAAAGCCTTCGCGTTTCTGTGTATAAAACAAAGGCTTGGTAACGTCTTTGATTTTTAGACACTTAATGTACTGGGCTAATTCCTTTTGCATTCTTTCATTGAGGTAAACAGTACGTGCATGTTTGCCCTTGGTTTGGTTCGGCATTAAACGAATTTCAGCTTTAATAGTGTTGTCGCCGTTCAAAACGTCGTTTATGCGTAGTGCGGCTACTTCAGCTACACGCATACCAGCGTAATGCGTTAAAAGCAGTGAGGCGCGGTTACGTGCGCTGTGCCTGCGTGTAGCAACGTAGTCCAGTACGCGGAGTAATTCAGTTGGGTTTAAAACTCTTGCTTGTGACATAACTCTCTCCATAAAGTAATAAATACAGAGTTAAATTATGTTTTCATATATTTGGTTTGGGCAACCGAAAAAGGCAAAACAAAGAGACATTAAAATTCAAAGACTTAGCTAAAAAATATAAGAGAAGTAGAGTTCTCTTATATTTATCGTGGCAGAAAAGCCACGACGTATTTAAAAGCCCTGCAAGCGTCTATTTAAAGGACGCTACTACTTGGGCATTCACTTCTAGCTTTGCGCCGCTTACACGAATAATTTGAACCAGAATTGGGTATACAGCCCTGTATTTTCTGCGCTACCAAAAATTGTAGTCAGTTACTTACGCTTTCTCGGGCTTGATTTTCTACCTATACCCTTATGGATACAGCTAGCACTTGAAAGGGAGTTAACACTCCCTTGTGTTTCGTTGTCACTCACACATTTCTTTTTTCTTAGAATTTATTTGTGATATTTTGCAAGATTCAACCCACACTGAGCCTTAGTAAAAAGGCTCAATGTTTGGGTTCGGAAATTTTGCTGAGTTCGTTACCACAGCACTTCTGGCATAACCTTTGAAAAGGTAAGGGCGGTTTTGCTGTCTCCTTTTATATGCGGTTGAAATAAAACGCAAACTACAAATGCCGAAGTGCCAACTATTTGTAGTGTTTGAAAGTTGCTGTGTAGGCAGGGCTTTCTCGTGACGCACAGCTATTGGGCTGTCGACTTTGTGCTGTTAGATATTCTTTATTCAATTGGCTAGCAAATTCCAATAGCGTCCTGTAAAGGATAGTGAATGAAAGTCTCTGCTACTGCACAGAATTTCCGTCCCTGCGAACACCAATGTCCAGGTTTAGGGTGGCATAACGACTGAGTGCCACAACTCATAATCAGTAGTGATTTTTAGCAACAACAGACTTTTCTTCTTTTCTGTTTGCTACATTTATTTAGCTAAACCTAATAAAAGAATGCTAAATGTGGCAAGAATTATTAGGTTAAGACTGCTAATGGCAAAAAGAGGTTGTCCAAACCAAAAGAGTGAAATTAACGTGCATGTACTCAACGCACAAAGGAGAAACGAATGAGTACATTAAGCAGTTTGAAACTCAGCACAGCAAAGCGTCCTACAGCTATGCCGCCCATTCAACATAGACGCAACAAGTTGTCTACGAAGCTGTGGGAACAAATGCAGTTGGCAAAAGCACAGCAAGCAGGCGAGACATTCAACACGAAACGTTTTAAAACGGTACGCGACATTGACGGTGCTACGAAAACAATTGAAATGCAAAAGCGTGTCCGTCCTTGGTGGTTTGTTTCGGAAGGCGGCAAGGTTTGCCTCAACGTTAAGTACGGCACAAAAATTTTAGAAATTTCAAAAGGAAAGCCAAGTATTGAAATTGCTAGTGCCGCCGAATTAATTGGGACTTTAGAAATTATTAAACGTGCTGTTGAAGGCGGAGAGTTAGACAGTCAAATCGAAGCGGCAAGCGGCGCAGTCCGTGCAAGGTTCGGCAAATGAATGAAGTGGGACTAATACTTTTAGGAGTGTTAGTCCTGCTTCTTCTTGTGGACTGAGTGTCTATTAAATGGACTCTTTCAAAACAACCTCGCTAAATATAAGAATAGGAGAAAGCCATGAGAATTAGTGAAATAGCAAATGCAGAGGAACAAGTCGGACTTTTAAAAATAATTATGGATAAGACGTGGGAAGCTATAACAACCCAACAGCGCCAACAGGCACAGCAAGCACAACAGAAGGCGGCTTCTAAGCCCCGTACAGCAAAGCCCCGCAACCCCAAGGCGCCATATGCCCCGCCGCCGCCAAAATTACCAAGTCCTCACAAGACAGTAGTGCAAGCAAAAGTGCCTCACATACAAAAGCCATTGCCAGCACGCACAACCCAACAGGCTAGAGTAGCTACCCTCGACAAGACTTTGCCTACGCTTCAAAAAGCGTCTAATGACTCAAAAGACGGGTTTTCACAGCAGAGAAATACGCCAGTAGAAAAGTTAGACGGCAAGGAAGACAGGTATAGCTAAAATGATTTCTACTGTAGAATTTACGCTTGGCACGAAAAACAAAAGCGTTCTGTACTCCGCAAACTGTGCACAAAGTTTTCAGTCGGGGGTACAACCTCTTGTTTTTAAAGTGAAGTCGAGTCTAGCAAGGGAGGTGAAAATCCTGGCGTCGGTTACCTTCGGCTTGAGATCGACGTAATAGACATGGGTATAATCCGACTGGGTCAGCCACTTCAGATGGGGAAGCAGCTGATAGGGGATGAACCCCCACAACTCGTCCCCCAAGGCCTGGCCGCTCGTATTGTCCGTTTGATTTTTCGTGAACCAACCATGTTCGACAGACGACCCGGTGGAGGGGTCGTCACCCCGATGATAGAACCCGCCGTTGAAGGCATGCATCATCCCGTCGTTCGAGCCAATGTAGGCGACCAAACGGCGATTCTTATATTGCTGAAAAAACGCCGTATAGGTGGAGTCGCCATACAATAGATCGAACCGTTCTTTCGGCGGCCCGATCACCGTCGGCGTCGAATGGATCGGATCTCCATACTTCCACACGGCAAGCGTAGCTCCCACGGTCAATTGCCGGTCGCGCAAACCACTGACCTGGGTGCCGCGAATGAAATTGATGATGTTGTCGGCCGTATAGGGGGACGCGCCGGCCCTGAGATAAGGGCTCAAGGTGGCGGAGTTGGCCGTCGTGAACGGGAGCTGCTCCCCTGCATCGACCAGGCCATTATTATTGAGATCCACCCAGGTGAGGACCGTTCGATTCGCCGGATCGGTCAAGGCCAGACGTTTGCCTGCCTCCCAGACCGGCTTCATATCGCGCAAGGCAATCGATTCATAGGCGGTCACGCTGTCCGCCTTCCCGTCGCCGTTGCTGTCGTGATAGCGATCGACAAACACGGTGTTGGTCGCCACATCGAATCTGGTCCGCACAATCTTATCGTCGCTATAGACCAGCCGCCCATCGGCGTTCGTATCCTCGCGAAGATTTCCGTAAGTGTCCAGGAAGAGGCCCTGGGTATAACCGGTCCATTTCACATCCCTGACCCCTTCGTAGGTGAGGGGATAGAAAAACGATTGGTAGAGGGACCCGTCGCCGGTAGATGAGGTCGCGAGCACCGAAACGGCCGTTCCGGAGGCGCTACGCTGGAGGATACTGGTGATGGCGGAGAGGAGTTTGTCCCTAAGGTCGTCGGCATCGGCCGATTCGAAATAGGTATCGGGAAGGCCGTCAGCGCCCTGCGCCCCGGTATAGTTGTTCACCTTGTCATATTCTTCGACTAAGTCCGGCTGATTGTTCCCGTTCCGGTCTTCAAACCCTCCGGTCTTGGCCGACGTCTGCAAAATCTCCCGCCCGATCGCCTGACCGAACGCGTAAAAGGTATAGACCGTGAGGTTCTGGAACCCCGTCAGATCTTTCCCCGCCTCATTGAGTACCGGCAAGGTCGCCTGACGAAGATCCGTCGTGTGGGCGTAATAGGCCACATCATCCAGATAGTGTTTCCCGCCGGACGCATAATCGGTCTTATGCCCCACGCAGGTGGTCGACGTCGTGCTGGTACAATGCGCGGCGTGATAGGAGTGGGCATAGTCCTGCAGGCTCGCCGGAACATTCACGTCCTGCGTCGGCTCGCCATCGGTAAAGATCATGACGAAACTTTTACAGCACGTTACATAGTTGCCCGGCGGAGTGGAGCTCCAATCAGGAGACTTGAAGTAATAGGGGTCGCGGCTGGTGACAGTGTAAGAATAATCGGAATTGGCAAAGGCCGGAGCAATCTGCGCAAAGTAGCGCGTGGCCTCATAGAGCGATTCGGCCAATGGCGTATAGGTTGCAGCGTTGGTATTTTCGATCTGGTTGACCAGCGTGGTGATATTGCCGCCGACATCGGCCAAGACCTGGCCTCCATCTCCCGCCCCCTTAAATTGCATGAGGCCGAAACGAGCCTTATTCCCCACAGCCTGAATGATCCCGTCAGGCTCCGCCGCAATCTCGGCCTTAAGCGTATAGGAGTCAGCCGTGCCTCCGCAGCCTGCGCCATTCTTAACCGTGAGACTATTGCCAGACCGGTCAAAACACTTCACAGATGTATAGGGGCTGATACCGGTCCCATCCACATCGATGGAGTTTACCGATGCAGTCGTCTCCAGCGTCAGGGTGCCCCCGGGGAAACAAGTCCCAGCGACAGCCCGCGGGGCGCATTTGCCTCCCATCATGACCCACTTGGTAATCTCCAGCCTGGTCATCATCAGGTAGTTCAAAAAACTCCCTAACCAAGGAGCGCCAGCGCTGCAGGGATTGCCACTGGCGGCTTTGTCTGCGCCGGGAGTGAATTTATTGGAAGCGTAGCTGTAGCATTTCGTGGGAGAGAAATAACCGTTATAGGACTTTGTCGAATCATAGGCCTCATTGGCATTGTGGTAGGCCGAACTATTCATACTGCCGCTGTTATCCATCAACAAGAGGACGTTCGGAGGAACCGCGTCGGCAATGAACGGAGGGATGGACGTGTAATCCGCCATCGCCTGCGCCTGGGCTTCCAAGGGAAAACAGAGCGGCATCATTCCCAGGACACAAAGTCCCGCCCAAATAATTTTCGCGCCGAAATTGTCGTGTCGTGTTTTCATAATTGCACTTCCGCCTCCTATCGGTCATGCACCCAATCGGCTCATCCGCCTGATTGAGGCTGACAGGCACGGCTCGCTGATTTCTCTTACCTCGGGATGATCACGATGATCTTGTATAGAGCCCCGTCCTTGAGCTGGTACTGCACGATCAGCCCGGGCCTAAGCTGACTCCACTCCATCAGACGACCTTCGTCATCCAACAGAGTCATTTTCTGGTGCAGGCGATAGGTCGTGCCCTTCACATCGAGCGTGGTCTGACCGACTCCGGTGATTTCGCCTTCCTCTAAAGAACCGCGGAACTCGGCATTCGACGATTCAGCCCAAGCAACCGGCGCAAGAAGTTCCGGCGCCGCAGCCAGAAGGATTACGCATAGCACGCACATTGCCTTGTTTCGCCTCGCAACGCCGATGCTCACTTGCCTGAAATCCATCGCTTTATTGCCATCCATGTCGCGCCTCATTTCTGACAGGTCTCGCCGGTGAGCGTGCAGGCATAGACCGCTGTGACTCGCGCAGAGGTCCCCGTCGCCGTGTTCTCCGCAATACAATCGACCCGGTAATAGATATCAGAAGACCCGACGGCGGAATTTCCCGTGCCCTCATAGCCCGCGAACTGCTGCATACCGGACCCTGCCTTGCCTTTCAAATAGAGCCGGTCGATATCGCCTCTCACCCGATAGGCTCCTACCGTCTGATCTAAATTTGGCGCCGCACCTGTGCCGACCGGCACATCGAGGTTATTGTCGGACTGGCCCATGATTTCCTGACCCAACACCGTGGCATTCGCTTGGGGAACAGGCCCGGCGGGAGTCGCATTGCTCAAAAAAGCCGCCGGCACGATACCGCCTCCCACATAGGGATCGATCGTCTGCTGCAGCACGTTGACGGCGGTCCCGGTGCAGGCCTCTGCCGCAGTCGTGGCGGATTCCGTCGAGGTCACGAAACCAGCCATCCGGCTTTCGAATCCGGTCACGGTCAGGGCTGCGACACCCAGTACCGTCATCATCAGCATGATGAGCAGAACGGTGAGCATGGCGACCCCTTGCTCATTCGCCACACGGTTTCTGCTGTTGTCCAACATGTTACTGGCCCTCATGCCGTGATCCCTTCACATCTCACATCCGCTGATTGCGCGTTTCAACCGTTCGGGTCAACACACGCCGGCGATAGTCCGAATAGGGAGGATTCAGGCCGGCGAAATCGCCCGACGCGAAGAGGCCCTGCGCATGGTTATGGTCGCTCACCTGCAAGGCGGTCGGCGAAAGAGCCGCGGCGCCCATTCCTTCCCCCAGTCCCTGGTCTGAGTCCGTTTGCCGCGCGACGATACTCACCTGCACCAGTCGGATCGTGTCCGGTGTCATGGGCGCAATGTTCCACGCATTATCGGTGATGAAATCCGCCTGATCGAAGCCGGCTGCGCCCCCCTGATTGTCGATGATCCGGTCCGCGGCCCCCCCATTGACCGCGTTATTGCAGCCGTCGCAGGCATAGGCGAATTGAATGTCCTCGACTCCGTCGGCAACGGACACGCCGTTTCTGAGCAGACAGGGGGCGTCGCCGCTGCAAATCGCCGTCGTCGTTCCGATCGAGTAGGTCACGCATTGCAACAGATACACCGGCATACCGGCAGGAAAGGCTGTCGGCGCAGGGATCGACGCAAAGTTCAGACTGTTGCCGGTGACGGAGGTGACGGAAACCGTGGCGACGCCTCCGATCGTCACCACCGCGCCGGTCAAACTTCCGCCTGCCTCCGTCGCCATATCTGCCACGGCGCCGACCGGCAGCGTAATCTGGTTGAAGCTGGCTGTGCCCCCGACCGCATTCTCAAGACTCCAGGCGGGAGCGCTCGACTTACCGACCGGCACCAACAGCCGAATAGAATCGGGGCCCCCGTCAACACCGGCGGGCGTCTGGTCCATCGGAACGATGGCCGTCGCGCAAGCTCCGACCGGCCCCGTCATGCCGAATCCGGCAAGTTTGATATCGCGGGATAGCAGGTCCATCGCGATGCGTGAGTTTTGCTGCGTTTCAACCACTTGATCATTGGCCTTCGTGGCCTTTTGGGTTGTAATCAACATCGTGAAGGCCGCGGCGGTCACCACCATGGCCACCACCAGCCCCACCATCAATTCAATCAGCGTCATCCCCTGCTCCGGCGCCAGGGGTGAACCAGCATATCGTTCGCATTTTTTTGCCAGCATCACATTCATCATAATCCCTACATTCAGGGTCATTCAGGAGCGACCACGGTCGTGGTCACGACCTGCCGTTGCCGGGCGATCTTGCCGACTCCGGCAGCTCCGCTCCATGTCACAGTCACGACAACGCTACTCATATTCAATGAAGGATTCGTCGGGCCGGTCGGCGTCACCGCAACCTGGCCGCGGAGCCCTCCCACCCCTGAGGCAAAACTCCCGGTGAGCAACGCGCTCCATTGGTCACAATCGCCCCGCGCAGTCGGCTGCGCCACTGAATCGATCGTACAGGCCACGGACGTATCGATCCCGTTATAGGCTGTGACATTGCGCCGATTGGATTGAATCCGCTCCATCATGTCGGCGGCGAAATTCGTCACGCGCGTCATTTCATTCGCATCGACATTACGGCCCAGCGAGAACATTTGCATGGTCGACAGGGCCAGCACGCCGATGGCCAGAATCACGCTGGCCAGCATGCCCTCGATCAGGGAAAACCCGCCCTCGCTCCGTTCCCGCATTATCTGTGTTTCCAAAACCATGCAGCCTCAATCGTAAAATTTACGGACAGGTTGAATCGGGGCACCAGGTGATTTTCCCTCGCGGAGTGATCCTCACCGCATAGGAGAGTCCGCGGTTATTCGAGAGGACGATCTGCTGGTTGCCGACTCCCCCTCCCGATCTAATTCCAAGCGGAGAAAACGCCACGGCCGCCGGTGCGGGATTCAGCCCTGTCACACTCCCCATCATTTTGGTCGAACCAATAACCGAGCCCGAGACATCGCTCGCGGAAAGTTCGACGAGCCCGCCGCTCAACGTCAAATTCACAGTAACCACAGCGTTTCGATTCATCGCAGCGATGCGGGACATATTCAGCTGACTTTGGATTTCCGTCACCGCCTGCTTCAATTGATACTGCGCATGCCAGACGGAAAAATTCGTCACCGCGATCGCCGAACTAATGCCGATGATCGCGCAGACGATCATCATCTCGATAAGCGTGAAGCCTGCCTCATGGCGCACCAGGCTTGCCTTGGGCCCATGGAGCGGCTTTGGGATTGAAAAGTTATACATGGCAAGCCTGTAATGGTGAGCAAGGGGCATGCCGCCTGAAATATGGCACTCCAGCTCTTAACCGGTTGTTTTGGCAGGCCGTCCTATCGATAGGCGAAAAGCGATTCGGCCGTTTTTCCGTCCACCGCCGGACGCTTTCTGTCCACCGCAAACGATCGCCGTCCGGCGAGACTGGCGGTTGCGCTCGGTTCTCGCGTGACCTACGCGGTTATTGAGTAGTGGCGCTCGACACAGGCCGTTCGTGCACGGGCCGGCATCCTATGGAGAGAGACAACGGACAGGCTGGCGATCTGGAATGAGATGAACTTGAATGACGCGTAGGTGGGACTGCTTATTTCATAGCGGCAGCACGGACCTGGCGATAGGTCGTCAGGCCCTGGGACACCTTCCGAATACCATCCTGAACCAAGGTGGTCATGCCTTCCTGCATCGCCAGGCTCAGCATCTCGACAGGGCGGGCCTTGGACTGAATGCGGCTCCTCATCTCGTCCGAGCCGATCAAGAGTTCGTGGATCGGCACTCGCCCTTTGAAGCCGGTTCGATTGCAGGACTCGCAGCCTCGGCCACGGTACAGACTCCAATCAGGTCGGTACTCGATGCCAAGCCTGGGCCAGTCCTGCGCTCCATATCCCTGCACCAGTTCGTCATACTCCTGCCGGCTCGGATGATAGGCCTCCTTGCATTGGCTGCAAATCCGTTTACAGAGGCGCTGAGCGAGGACTCCCAGCATCGCGTCGGCAAAGTTGAAGGGGTCGCAGCCGAGATCCAGCAAGCGGATCACCGTCTCGACGGCGCTGTTCGTATGGAGCGTACTCAGCACCAAGTGGCCCGTGAGGGAGGCCTCGATGGCAATGTCGGCCGTTTCCTTATCCCGCATCTCACCGATCATGATAACGTCGGGATCGGCGCGCAAAAACGAACGCATCGCAGCCGCGAAGGTCAGATCGATCTTCGGATGGACCTGCACCTGCCGGAGCCCCTCCTGAGTGATCTCGATGGGATCTTCAGCCGTCCAAATTTTCCGTTCGTCGGTATTGATATGTTTGAGGATGGCATGCAGGGTCGTCGTTTTGCCGGATCCGGTCGGTCCGACGCAGAGGATGATCCCGTGCGGCTTCTCCGCGAGGGTTCGAATAGCCTGCACCGTGGATGGGGCGAACTCCATCGCTTCAAGCGACATCGGCTGCTTGGCTGTAAGGAGGCGCAACACAACATCTTCGTCCTGTCCCGACGTGGGCAGGGTGGCGACGCGAAGCTCAATCTCTCGCTCCTTCGGCAGCCGGTACCGGATCTTGCCGTCTTGAGGTTTACGCCGTTCCGCAATATCGAGATGGGCCATGACCTTGATGCGCGACACGATGGCCCGCCGATAGGCTGCGGGGATCCTCATATAGGTAAAACAGGTCCCGTCGACGCGCAGACGCACCGCCACATCTTTCCGATCCGCATAGGGCTCGATGTGAATGTCCGACGCGCCGAGGCGGTCGGCTTCAACAATCACTTGATTCGTCAACCGCACAATGGCTGAGTCGTTCTCGTCGATCCCGCCGAAGAGGGACTCGGCCACGGGCTCACCAGGAATGTCATGGGTCAACTCACCGAGGATGGCGCCGATAGATCCGCTTATGCCCTGCCCTGTCGCCAGATGGAGGAACTGTTCAATGTCCCGGCGCAGTCCCACCGAATAGCGAATAGTCATACCGGGAAATGTGCGCCGCACGTCCCAGCCCTTGTCGAGATCGTGCGGATCGCTGGTCAGCACATCGATGAGCGAGCCCCGACGCGCAATCGGCAGCCAGAGATTCTTCTTGAGATAATCGAAGTTCAGCGTTTTCAGCAGATCGGTGTCGATGACCGTTCGTTCGTCATACGGCAGATAGGGACATTGATAGAAGTCGCTCAACGCCATACCCAATCCGTCCTTCGACACATGGTACCGGTCAAGCAGCAGCGTTTCGAGATCGAGGCTGCCGGCTTTCGCGTCGTCGAGCGCCGCCAGCACATCGTCTTGGCTGACGATGCCGCGACAGACCAGCCAGTCCAGCACGTTCTGCTCGATCGTACGAGAAGGTTTGATTCCGCGACTCCCCTCCGCCCCGCTGCCCCTTCTCCCGCTCACAGTATCGATCCCGACGGTCATGCCAGACCTCTCACCACCAGCCTAATATTTTGCCAGCCACGTTCCCGGCGCACGGTATACGACCGGAAGTCCTTTGAAAAGTCCCTGCGCCAGATCGGCGTTGTACCAAACCTCCACCATCGCTCCAGCTGCCGTCACGGTGTTTCCTACGATGAGTGCGCCATAAGCACGGGTAGACCGTTCGAGCATGATAGTGCCAGCGGCGCAGAGCACTCCGTTCATGTGAATGCCGGACAGTTGCACCGGCACTCTCGCGCCCAACGAATTCGTCCCTTCCGGCGCTGGGCTCAAGGCCGGAACAGATTTCCCGCTCCCACGGGGCTTGAGCACCACATGACCTTGCACGACAAGAACCCCTTCGAAATAGTCCGTATCCAGCACCAGCGTGCCCAGATTGTCTTGACGCGGGGCCTCCCCGTCGAGGGTATCGATGAACACCAGCCCCTGATGGCTGCCGACCGAGAGAGACTCGAGAACGTCCGCCGGTGCCAATCCCTGCTCAGAGTCCTTCGCCCCAAGCGGATGGAGTCTCCCGAAACCATCAAGTCGATAGTAGCGGCCGATTTGACGCGCCAGTTTCTTCAGCGGCTCATAGTCCCATCGGTCGAGCCGGACACCGGACGTCGGCTCTTGATGCGTATGGATATTCGACGGGAGAGGAGCGCTCACTTCCTGCCCGGGCGATGGAGAGGTGACGAAGACCGTACCGCCGATCCAGTAGTCGCTCCATCGATCCTGCGCAGACAGCATCTCGCCATAGGATTGGCCAGTGACCGGAGCCGCATGACTCTTCGCCACCAAGTCCTCGACTCGCTTCACCAAAAGATCCCCCATCACTCTCAGATCTCCCCAATGTGCCAGGACCGGAGATTCAGCACCGGCCTGCTTGGCTCCGAGAGTCTGGCCAACCTGCACCGCCGCACGAACTGATGGAATCGTCACGGCTCCGAACTGAAGCTGCACCGTTCGCGCGATAGATCTGCGATCGGACGTCGTAGCCGTCACCTCGACCGTACTCAGCAAGCCAGGCTGCAACGGGCCATACATTTTGACCTTCAGGATGCGGCCAAGTCCTCTCATGACATGGGAGAAGCCGCCAGGCGAATCGTTGACCGCCTGATTGTCCGCTTGATTTGCCGCATCGAAGAAGACATCGGGACGATCAACCGTCCCGATGAACTGCGAACGTCCTGCTCCATCGAAGAACGACGGCCCGCTGATGGAATCTCCCTGGCGCTTCACGAGCAATCCGGCAACCGAGTCCGGCGCAGCAACCGGATCGTGGAACCAGCTCATCACAAAATCCGCTCCCGCGTCAGCCACCTGTTGCGCCACCTTGTCCTCTTTCATGGCGCTGACGCCAGACCCATCCTGGCTGGCCAGATACAACGCCGTCATACTCGCGATGCCCAGTAGAACGATCAGCATAAGTGACGCGAGAAGCACATGACCTTTCTCGCTCCGGCTCATACCTGCTCCCCCGCCCATAGCCACCCCATTGATTGGAGACGCCTCCGTTATGTCCGGAGACTAATGGCTCGAATCGCGCGAGGCCCTTGCCCGGACAGGCTCACTTCGACAACAACCAATTTCACCAGCGCCGGCTCTGTTGCGGCCTGTCCCTGCTCATCCCAATAGGAAAACCGCGCCTCCGTGATATCCCCCACCAACACACCAGCGCCACCATCCACCTGCCGCATCAACCTCAAAATCCCATGGTCATCGCGGCGGCTGTAGTAGCGGATACGATTTTGAAGGGACACATTGGCTCCGGCTGGAATCGCCTGAGTCAGAGGCTGCGTCACCGTCAGCACATGCCGCTGCCCATCACGGGCCAGCGTGAGCCCCTCGCAACGATCCATCCAACAGACAGCCACAGTTTTTCTGCTATCCCACCCCCGCCCATCTTCGACCGGCAAAGCCGTTTGGCCGATCCCGATCGCTGCTGTGACCGTGGTCGAGAGGCCCTGCAGGTTCGCGGAAAAATCCACTGAGTCCTGCGCTATCATGGCGAAAGAACCGGGCCCTGCAAGCCGTAACTCCTGCTCAAGCACTTCCAGTCCGAGGCGAAGATCTTGCTGCTGCGCGACCCCACGCTGTTGCGTCAGAAACTGTTGCTGGAAATAGGACAAACCCTGGAGCGTAGCGCCGAGGATGACCAGCCCAGCCGCCATGGCAAACAACAGTTCGTTCAGGCTCGTCCCCGCCTCCGCCCTACTTGATCGATGCCTCTTGTCCGTCATCCTAGCGACATCCTCTCTGCTTCAAGCAGCAACCTATTATTGATGTCCGACGAACGATGGATTGGCTCGCAGAATGCCGACTCGCACCTCACGCTGACCCGCACCGTCTGAATAGACCGCGCGTGCTTCGAGAAACGCATGGCCTGAATCCGACAGCGAACCGGACCGGCTTGGCGTTACGGTCCAGAAGAGATGGATACCATCCTGATCCCACCTCCCAGAATAGACTCCATCACCAGCCAGCACATCACCCTCTGCTCCATCGTCACGCATGACAAGATCTGTGACACCGTCATGGTTCAGATCGTCCAGCAAGAGACGATCCCACCGCACCGATCGCTTGGCTTCGAGCCGCGATTCCGCCATCGCCAGAGCTCGCGTCGCCCAGGTCCCGTTTCGGAGGTTCCGTTCGGCCGCCTGAAAGGATCCCATCGCCCCGGCCAACCCGATCAAGGTCAGCGTCAGGGCCACGAGCACTTCGGCGAAACTGGCCCCGCCCTCTGTCTGAAGCCACCGATCCCTCGTCATGAGACAGAGACTCTTCCCGTGATGCTGACGGTGAATATCGTTTCACGCCCCTGCCTGTCTCGCACACGAATGGTGGCAGGGGTCGCGACCCGACCACTGGGCTGAAACAGGAGCTCGGGCCCGGCGGTTGGCTCCTCCACCACCACTCCCGTCTCGCCATACTGATAGACATGAAGAAGGCCCTCGGCATCAGCACGTTGAAGTGTAATGGTGCGACTCGCGCGATCGAATACGACCCGCATACGCTCTCGCCTAGCCATCGCCAATTGTCTGGCCAGCCGGAGCTCCGACGCAATTTCGACAGTGACGCTCCGCGCCTGAACCCTGGCCGTCATGGCCTGATAACTCGGCCCAGCCAGGGCAGCCAGCATGCCCGTAATCGCCAACACGATGAGGAGCTCCGTCAAACTCCAACCTTGCTCCCCGTTCTGTAATTTTTTCGCCATGATCCCGCTCACAGAAAAATTCCACTTACAGGAATGCGCAGAACTCCAAGACCCATGCCCGAGCGGACCGGCATCCAAACGCAATAGCGCTCGTCCGGAATGAATGAGAAATGAGCCGCAAGTCCGCAAGGTTTCTCGCGGTCGCGAAAAATCATAAAGAAATAGGACAGCGGAGCCCTAAAGAAAGGCTCTGCTGTTTAGATACAGCACTTCCTCTGAAGGGATACAGGGGGCAGTATTGGTTAGTAACCAGGCCCGAGGAGGATTTGATACCAATCGAAAAGCGGCTGGGCAAAAAACATAGAGAGAAGGGCGCCCAACACGAGAAATGGGCCGAAGGGGATATAGTCGTCACGTTTCATAATGCGTAACGCTATTAAGCTGATGCCGATGACGGAGCCAGCGAGCGAACCGATCATGATCGTCAGCAAGGCAGGCTTCCAGCCGAGAAATACACCGATCATAGCCAGGAGTTTTATGTCGCCACCTCCCATTCCCTCCTTACCGAAGACATAGGGGCTCACCCAGGCCAGGAGCCAGAGGATGCCGCTTCCAATCGTCATACCCAGCACCGCATTGAGCAAACCCACCGGCAACACCGTGGCTGCTCCAAGAAGTCCGATCACCGTTCCCGGCACAGTAATGACGTTGGGAATAATTTTATGGGAAAGATCGGTCCCCGTCACCACGACCAGCGCTGAAAACAACAAAGCATAGAGGGCCGCTGTCCAACCGGGCCCGAAGAACCAGACAATGGTGAGATAGCCCAGCGCATTGGCCGCCTCAACAAGGGGATACCTCACTGAAATTGGCGCGCGGCAAGACCGGCAGCGTCCCCCAAGCCACAGATAGCTCACCAGCGGAATATTATCGTAGGACTCGATGGAATGAGCGCAGGAAGGGCAATGGGAACCGGGCCAGGCAATCGATTCGCCTCGCGGCAACCTGAAGATACAGACATTCAGAAAACTGCCGATCAGCGCGCCGAGGACTCCGGTCGCAGAATAAATAAACCATGCCGGCAGCATCGGCTCAACCACCGAACACCGCCCACGATGATTCACTTACCGCACATTCAAAATAAACACTACTAGGTAGTTGTGCTAGGGCCAATATCCTGCGGTTTACTTCCATGGCAAGCGTCCCTTATAATTCTCGTGTGCTTGGCAAGGGTTTGTCCTTGCGAGGTATTCCAGTAAGTTTATTATACGGCAATATGTCGCCCGTCAAAGGAGAATGCAATAATGGCACGAACTGCACCGACTACAAAACCGAAGCCGAAAATAAAAGCCAAAGCCAAAACGAAAGCCAGCCCTTCCTGGACGAATGTCGCTCCGCCACCCCGCAAGAAGCGGCCTGAATCGCTGACGAGCCGGGAGCAGGAGATCCTCGAACTGATCTGGGCCGGGTTTAAGAATAAGGAAGTCGGAGAGAGGCTCAAGATCAGCGTCAAGACCGTCGAGGCGCATCGGGCCAATATGATGAAAAAGATGCGGGTGTCGAACACCGCTCAGCTGCTGAAGACGGCAATCCAGGACGGAACGATCAAGATTCGGTAGGCTTCACCGCCGGCGCTGCGATTCTGCGGCGCTGGCGGACCGCTTCGAACAAAGTAACGGCTGCGGCAGCCGAGACATTGAGCGACTGCACCTTCCCCAACATCGGAATTCTGATCCGGTCGTCGCAAGCCCCCAGCACACCGGGACGAATCCCTTCTCCCTCTCCTCCCAACACCAGCGCAATCGGTCCGGTCATGTCGATGTCGGTGTGGAGCTTCTCCGCCTGCGGATCGACGCCATAGACCCAGAGGCCTTCCTCTTTCAAATCCTGGATCAGACGGATCAGATTGGCCACACAGCCGACATGGATGTGATCGATCGCCCCGGCTGAGACCTTTGCCACCACCGGCGTCAGACCGACGGCGCGACGTTCCGGAATAAAGACCCCATGGACGCCGGCCGCTTCAGCCGTCCGCAAGACCGCGCCCAAATTGTGAGGGTCTTCGACTCCGTCGAGAAGCACCAGGAAGGGTTTCTCGCCTCGCGTCTTCGCCAGGCCGAGGATATCCTCCGTCGTGCTGAACGACTTGGCCGCAATGTAGGCGATGACGCCTTGATGATTCCCGGTCGGCACCAATCGCGCAAAGGCCGGAGGGGGCTCGATATGAACGGGAACTCGCTTAACCTTCGCCAGCTGCACGAGATCGGCAAATTGCCGATCGGTTCGCATCAGGATCAGCCGCTGCAATGGCCGCGTGCCGGCGCGCAACGCTTCGCGCACCGCATGCAGCCCGTAGATCAGATCCGGAGGGCTATCGCTTCCAGCGACTGGTGCCGTCGGGCTTATCTTCAATGACGATACCGCGGGAGGCGAGGAACTGACGAATCTCGTCGGCCTTCTTGAAATCTTTCTGTTTCCTGGCTTCATTTCGTTCAACCAACTTACTTTCTATGTCATGGTCCGCCAGAACAGCCTGCGAGCCGTCCCTGTCCGATGAAACACCTGCTGCAAGTTTAAACTGCCATGTCTCCAATTGAAACAGGCCGAGCACGGCTCCCAGCGACCGGAAAGCCGTACTGGCCAACTTCCGTCCCTCGGTCGAAAGGCCCTGCTCCAGAAACTTATTCACATCACTGCGGAGCTTTTGAAGCGCAGCCATCGCCATGGGCGTATTGACATCGTCGTCCATCGCCTGCCGGAATGCCTCCTGTGCGCGATCGATCGCAGGAGCCAACTCCGACTCACCCGCGGCACGATCTCCCGCCTCCTGCAAGCGCTGAAAGAGATCGTAGAATCCGTCCAAGGCCTGCTTAGCTTCCTTGATCGCGTGATCGGAAAAATCGAGCGGGCCTCGATATTGGGTCGCGAGCAGAAAATACCGCAGCATCTCTCCGGTAATATCCTCCGGCCACTCAGACTTTTCAAAGATCTCGCGGATCGTGAAGAAGTTCCCCAGGGACTTGGACATCTTCTCCTGATTGATCTGCACAAATCCGTTATGGATCCAGTAGCGCGCAAATTCTTTCCCGGTGGCGCCGCAGGACTGGGCGATTTCATTCTCATGATGGGGAAAAATGAGATCCATCCCCCCCCCGTGAATATCGAAGGTCTCGCCCAAATGGCGCATTGCCATGGCGGAACATTCGATATGCCAGCCGGGACGCCCTGGCCCCCAGGGACTCTCCCAGGACGGCTCACCGGGCTTGCTGCTCTTCCAGAGCGCGAAATCCATCGGATGGCGCTTCCGTTCATCCACATCCACTCGCGCGCCAGCCTGCAGATCTTCGAGCTTCCGTTTCGAGAGGCGCCCATAGTCCCGATATTTTTCGACTTGGAAATAGACATCCCCCGCTACTGGATAGGCAAGGCCCTTCTGAATCAGCGTCTTAACCAGCTCGATGATCTCGGCCATATGTTCTGTGGCTTTCGGCTCATTCGTCGCCCGCCTGACTCCGAGCTTTCCCATGTCCTGGTAGTAGGCTTCGATAAACTCTGCCGTAATCGTCTCGCAGGAGACGCCCCGCTCATTCGCCCGCTTGATGATCTTGTCATCCACATCGGTGAAGTTCTTGACGAATTCAACCTCGTAGCCGCTGAACTCCAGATAGCGCCGGAGCACATCGAACACGAGTGCGCTCCGCGCATGGCCAATATGGCAATAGTCGTAGACGGTCACGCCGCAGACATACATCCTGACGTGCTTCGGCTGAAGCGGATGGAACGGCTCTTTCTTTCCGGTCAGCGTGTTGTAGAGCGAGAGCATAGTCGGTTACAGCTCCGGATTCACGCGGCGCTTCGGCCAATGGGACCAGAGAAAATAACCCAATCCAAACGCCAAGCTCAAGCCGATCACGACGTCGAACTGATGGAAATAGTCGCGCAGGTGCTCCCACTCTTCTCCCATTTTCACGCCGATATAGGCCAAGAGATAACACCAGGGCAGAGCACCAAGAAAGGTGAAGAGGATGAACCGATAGATATTCATGCCGGCAATGCCGGCCGGCAGCGAAATGAAAGTCCGGACGACAGGAAGCATTCGGCCGAAAAAGACCGCCGCCTCTCCATACTTGGCAAACCAGCGATCCGCCGTCGCAATATCCGTTCGCGACACCAGCATATAGGGACCATATCGTTCGACGAAGGGCCGGCCGCCCCAGACCCCGGCATAGTAGGCGACAATCGAACCAGCGACGTTTCCAATGGCGCCGGCCAAGGTCACACCCAACATCGTGAACTGGCCCGACGATACGAGATAGCCGGCAAAGGGCATGATGATCTCGCTAGGCAAGGGGATGCAGGCGCTTTCAATGGCCATGGTCACGAAAATACCGGTGTAGCCGAACGTCGAAATCATCGACACAATAAATCGGCTCAGCACCGTAATGATCGCTTCGATCAGATTGCCCACAGACCCTAGCTCCTCTTCTTGCTCTTGGGCTTCGTCGCCGCAACCGGCCGGCGTCCCATTTCCCATTTGCGGAATCGCTCTAACGCGCGGTGATTCGTCGTATCGAGATGCACAGGCGTGAGCGAGACGGCCCCCTGCTCCAACGCCTCGTGGTCGGCATCCTTGCTCCGGCTCCAGGATATACGGGTCCCGGCAATCCAATAGTAGGTCCGGCCTCGAGGATCGACCTTTTCGATGATCGGATTGTCGAAGCGCCTGCGGCTAAGGCAGGTCACGCGCACGCCCGTGATGGCCGAGAAGGGCCGATCGGGAATATTCAGATTGACCAATGTTTCGTCCGGCAAACCATCTTTGAGAATCAATCGAGCGATACGAACGGCATAGCGGGCTCCCGCGTCGAAATGAAACCGCTCCTGCCCCTCCTGCGAGACAGCCATGGAGGGAATACCGAGGATCGTCCCTTCCATCGCCGCCGACACGGTCCCGGAATATAAGACGTCGTCGCCGAGATTGACGCCTTTATTGATACCGGACACGAGGAGATCGGGCGGCGCAGGCAAAAGCTTCAGCACGGCCAAATTCACACAATCGACCGGCGTGCCGCTCACAGCATAGATCCGCTTCCCCAACTCCTGCACGCGCAGCGGTTTATGGAGCGTCACCGCATGGGCCGCGGCGGTCCTCTCGCGATCCGGCGCCACCACCCAAACCTCGCCGATTTTGGCTAAGGCCTTGGCCAGCGCCGTCAATCCAGGCGAAAGAACCCCGTCATCGTTGGTCACTAAAATTCGCATCGGTCTTTCAGAAACAAAAAGAGCTGCCGGCGGCAGCTCTCTGTTGTAATGCTGAGTGCTGGGAACCGAGTCCGCGGCTATCCTGTTCGTCTCAGTCCTCAGCACTCTGTATTTTGGTCGGGGCGAGCCGATTTGAACGGCCGACCACTCGCACCCCAAGCGAGTACGCTACCGGGCTGCGCCACGCCCCGACACGCTCTATTCAATTACACCGTCTCCTGCATTGTCTCTCTGGAAGCGCCCGGAATGCAACCGGCCAGGGAACAACGAATCAGGACCGACGTGGGCTTAATACGATTCCAGGATTTTGAGAATCGCCTGGAGATTCCCCCGCAGCTTCTGCGCCAGTTCTTTGGGGCGGATCCGTTGGCTCGCTACCCGCCCGCGCCTGGCCCAATAACGCTTGACGCCTGCGAGGGTATGGCCCTCTTCATACAGCATCCGCTTGATTTCCAACACTGTTTCGATTTCACGCCTAACATAAAGCCGCTGATTCCCACGACTTTTCTTGGGCTTGAGAAACGGGAATTCCGATTCCCAGAATCGCAGCACATAAGCCGGCAGCTTGGCGATCTGGCTGACTTCGCCGATCTTATAAAAAACCTTGCTGCCCAGCCTGGGCTCGTTCCCCATGACCGGTCCTCGTGGTGGGATGAGTTAAGGTGAGTGAACGTCTTATGAATTGACGTATTTTTTAAATACTTGGCTAGGGCGAAAGGTCACGACTCGACGGGGCGTGATCCCGATTTCTTCGCCGGTCCTGGGATTCCGGCCCTTCCGCGCCCCTTTACTCCGCACCACAAAATTTCCAAATCCGGCAATCTTGACCGACTCGCCCTTATGCAGCACTTCTTTCAGCATGTTCAGCACAAGTTCAACGATATCGGCGGCTTCGTTCTTCGAAATACCAACCTGCTTGTAGATTTCGTTCGCGATATCCGCCTTCCTCATGCTTCCCCCTCCGATGCCGCTGCACACTTTCCGAACGGTCGTCTCTCAAGCCGACTCGCCCAATGGGCAGTTTCGCCATAAGTTACGTGAGGTTAGAGGGACTGTCAAGGGTAAATATGCAAGATTCGCTCAGGCTCAGTGGTCTTTGGCGAGCAATTTGTACTCAATACTGTCTGCCAGCGCTTGCCAGCTCGCCTCCATGATGTTCTCGGAGACGCCGACCGTGCCCCATTTATCCTTGTGATCGCCCGATTCAATCAAAACCCGGACCTTCGACTCAGTCCCGCGATCGGCCGACAAGACCCGCACTTTATAATCGAGCAGTTTGACTTCTTTAAGCTGGGGATAAAACTTCTCCAAGGCTTTCCGCAAAGCATGGTCGAGCGCATTGACCGGGCCGGCTCCTGACGCTGCGGCATGTTCCACCACATCGCCGACCTTCACCATGACCGTGGCCTCCGACAACATGGCGCCCTGGTCCTGCTTTTTCTCGACGATCACCCGGAACCCCAGAAGTTGAAAAGAGGGCTTATGGGTCCCCATGGCTTTCCGCATGAGCAACTCGAAGGAGCCTTCCGCCGCCTCAAATTGGTAGCCCTGGCTTTCACGCTCCTTCAGCACATCGATCAATTCTTGTAGTTTGGCGTGATCCTTGTCTAATTTGATCCCGTAGGCCTCGACCTTTTCCATCAACCCGCTCCGGCCTGCCGCATCCGAGAGCAACATCCGCTGGCGGTTCCCGACTAACGACGGAATCACATGTTCATAGGTCGCAGCATTCTTCAGCACCGCATGGATATGGACCCCGCCCTTATGGGCGAAGGCCGAGTCGCCCACATAGGGCTGATGCGTATTAGGCATGAGGTTCGCGATCTCGGTCACGAATCCTGACACCCGCTTGAGATGGCTCAAGCGATCGCCCAACACCGGCCGTTTCATCTTCAGTTCAAGATTGGGAATGATGGAGCAGAGATTGGCATTGCCGCACCGCTCACCAATCCCATTGATCGTCCCTTGCACTTGCAGGATGCCGGTCTCGATCGCCATCAATGAATTGGCGACGGCCATTTCACAATCGTTGTGGGCATGGATCCCCAAGGGCACGGCACATTCACGCCGCACGACCTCGCAAATCTCTTTGATTTCCCAGGGCATCGTCCCGCCATTGGTGTCGCACAGAATGACCCGTTCAGCGCCGGCGGCGACGGCCTGACGAATAGTCTCCAATGCGTAGTCGGGATTCGTTTTGTAGCCGTCGAAAAAATGTTCCGCATCGTAAAACAGTCTCCGGCCTTTCGAGCGGAGATGGGCGATGGAGTCGCTGATGAGTTCGAGATTTTTCGCGAGGGAAATGTTGAGCGCGTCGGTGACGTGCAGCGACCAGCTCTTTCCGAAAAGCGTGATCACCTGAGTCTCGGCATCCAGCAGCGATTTAATGTTCTGATCGTTCTGTACCGCATTGCTGGCTTTTCTCGTCGAGCCGAAGGCCACGACCGTCGCCGTCTGCAGCGGGACCGTCTTGATCATCCGGAAGAACTCGATATCTTTGGGATTCGCGCCGGGCCACCCGCCCTCGATGAACTGCACGCCCAGCCCGTCCAACTGTTGCGCAACCCGCACCTTGTCTTCCACCGAAAAACTGACGTCCTCGGCCTGGGCTCCATCGCGCAGGGTCGTGTCGTAGATTTCCAATGCCGGCTTCACGGCAGGAGCAGACGTGCCTGGCGCTGACGCCGCGGCCTGCTTGCCTTGAGAAGATCCTGATTGGGATGTTTTTCGAGTCATAGAAAACTATACCGTGAGTAGACAATGTTGCCGAAACTCACATCGTCAATAGTCGTTACTTTGCTGGTCGGCTCCCGGCCGTCGCTTGATCCAGCCCGAACGCGGTATGGAGCGAACGCATCGCGAGCTCCACATACTTTTCATCGATGACGCAGGAGATCTTGATCTCCGACGTGCTGATCATGAGGATGTTTACGCCTTCCCGCGACAGGACCTCGAACATCTTGGCCGCAACCCCGGAATGGGAACGCATCCCGACGCCGACCAGCGAGACCTTGGCGATCGCCTCGGTCACGGCCACCGATTTCGCCTCGATCCCCTTCGCCACATCCTGAATGATCGGCATGGCCTTCGAGATGTCCACCCGTGGAATCGTAAAGGACATATCCGTCAGGCCGGACTGGCTCATATTCTGAATGATCATATCGACGTTGATATTGGCCTTGGCCACCGGCCCGAAAATTTTTGATGCAATGCCCGGCTTGTCCGGCACGCCCACGATCGTGATTTTGGCCTGATTCCGATCCCCGGTGACTCCCGACACCGCGACCGCCTCCATATCCTCATCTTCACGCGTCACGAGCGTCCCCTTTCCTTCTTTGAAACTGGAGTTCACCTCCACCGGCACATTGAACTTCGCGGCAAATTCGACCGAGCGGCTCTGCAGCACTTTGGCGCCCAGACTGGCCATCTCCAGCATTTCCTCATAGGAAATCTTGTCGATGCGTCGCGCCGCCGGCACAATATTGGGGTCCGAGGTGTAGACACCGTCGACGTCGGTAAAAATGATGCAGCGATCGGCCTTCAAGGCCGCCGCCAGCGCCACCGCCGTCAGATCGGAACCTCCGCGCCCCAGCGTCGTGACATCCGACTGTTCGTTGATTCCTTGAAACCCGGCCACCACCGGGATCACCCCTTTGGACAGGGCGTCACGGATGCGCTCAGCCGCCACCTTGGTAATCCGCGCTTTCGTATGGGCGCTGTCGGTCATGATCCCGACTTGACGGCCCGTGAACGATTTGGCATCGAGCCCGCGGGCCCGCAAGGCCATCGCCAGCAAGGAGATAGTCACCCGCTCTCCCGTCGACAAGAGCATGTCCAGTTCGCGATCGTCCGGAAGCGATGTCACCTCGTGGGCCAGCTTGAGCAGCCGATCCGTTTCCCCGCTCATCGCAGAGAGGACGACAACGACTCGATGGCCCTCTTTATGGGCCTTCTCGACCCGTTCGGCGACGCAACGGATCCGCTCGATGGTGCCGACGGATGTTCCGCCATATTTCTGAACAATCAGCGCCACGACCGTCAGGATCCTTTTGCGAACAATCGCACGACGAACTTCGTCGCGTCACGTGGAGGCACAGTCGACGCCTGGGCATCGGCTTCGGTGAATTTTCGTCCGCTTCCGGCTGAGGGATCGACGGCACTATCACGATAGGCGAAGAAACCCGGCCCCTCCGCCGCCTGGCCCTGATGCACGTTGCCCGCATCGCAGAAAGCCGCAAGGCGATAGGGACCGGATTTGGCCAGCCCTTCAAGCAACGGCCCGACCAGTTCGCGATCGACCGCTTCGATCGCCTTCACCTTGGCCGCGACGTCCGATCCATAGACAACCTCGTCCGGCAACTCCACATGCACGTAGGCAAAATCTTTTTTCTTGAGGTCCTCCAACGCCACCGCCGCCTGGGCGCGCAGATCCCCCTCGGCCAACCGTGCGCTATCCACCGCCTCGAGCCCTGCCATCATACCGAGCCCCCGATGGACATCGCTCTGCGACACCACCGTACCGGCCATCTTGAAACGTTCCGCCAGACTGGGCCAGAACACGGCCCGGCCCTGGCCCCAAAGCCAGAGACAATTGGCTTGCTTCTGCCCCGCCTTGCTGCGCTCCTCATTAAGGGGATGGTCGCGCAAGATTTGAAATGACGCGTCCATCAACTTCCACAAATGGTCCGCCCCCTCGCCCGTCGGCATAGCCTCGGCGATCGGCCGGCCGACCAGCGATTGCGGATCCTGACAAACCGCGCGCACCTTCCCGTTGACCCACACCATGAGGTGGCGGTGGCCTAAGCCTGGATAGAACTGAATCATCTCAGACCCGAGCTGTTCATTGATCGCCTCGATCAATTCACGGGCCTCTTCCGTCGAAATCAAACCGGCGGTCGCATCGTCCATGACCACATGCGGCCCCAGCTTCTTAATTTCATCCAATCCGCCTTTGCCCGCGGACGCGGCTGCCCGCAACGTGACCATCGTGCAACGATAAACCACGTCATGCTCGCCGACAGCGACGCCCAGGCTGGCGGCTTCGAATGGACCGGGGCCCTGATAATATTTCTTAAGATCGTAGCCGAGGATGGCCGTCCCCATCAACCCGCTCCCCCTCCGCACGCCCTCAGGCGCCGCCGCTAAGATCCCCAACTCTCCCTCTTTCGCAAGACGATCGAGATGAGGAGTCGAGGCCGCCTGCAGAGGAGTCTGTCCGCCCAATTCCTGCCGGGGAAGGTCTGCCATCCCGTCGGCATGGAGCATCACATATTTCATCGAAGCCCTGCGCTCATTGTATCTACACCCTTAAAAGACGAGCGACATCCTCCCGCGTCGCTCTAACGGTTTTCGGTTGAACCGATACACTAATCGCCGTATCGGCATCTTTCAACCCATGGCCTGTCAAGGTACAGACCACCGTCTCGCCTTCGCGAAGCCCGCCCTGCTTGCTCAACTTCATCACGCCGGCCACCGATGCAGCGGAGGCCGGTTCGCAAAACACGCCTTCCGTCGCCGCCACCGTCCGATAGGCCTGCAAAATTTCTTCATCCGTCACCGAGTCGATCGCCCCGGACGATTCCTTCACGGCATTCAACGCAGCTTGCCAACTGGCCGGATTGCCGATTCTGATCGCCGTGGCCACGGTCTGCGGATTCTCTACGATATGGCCCAGCACGATCGGCGCCGCGCCGGAGGCCTGAAAACCGATCATACGCGGAAGCTTCGTGGATTGATTGGCCGCACGATATTCCTGATAGCCCTTCCAATAGGCCGTAATGTTGCCGGCATTCCCGACCGGCAGGACATGGATGGTCGGCGCATCGCCGAGCTGATCGCAAACTTCCATCGCGGCGGTCTTCTGCCCCTCGATCCGATAGGGATTGAGTGAGTTGACCAGCTCGATGTGGTGGCTCACCGACAATTCCTTCACGATGGTCAGGGCCTGGTCGAAATTTCCTTCGATCTGAATGACCGTGGCCTGGTGCATCATGGCCTGAGACAGTTTGCCCATGGCAATTTTCCCGGCAGGAATCAGCACATAGACCGCCAGCCCGGCCCGCGCCCCATAGGCTGCGGCAGAAGCAGAGGTATTCCCTGTGGAGGCGCAGATGACCGCCTTAGCGCCAGCCTCAACAGCCTTCGAGATGGCCATCGTCATGCCGCGGTCCTTGAACGATCCAGTGGGATTCGCGCCTTCGATTTTGAGATAGAGATCGATGCCTGGTGCGATCTGCTGAGCCAGGCGCGTCGCCCTAATGAGCGGGGTATTGCCTTCGCACAACGTCACCACGGGGGTACGGTCGGTCACAGGAAGAAACTTGCGATACTCTTCGATCAGGCCGCGCCAACGAATCATGACATCACTCGTCCTTACCCTCGACGCGAATCAGCGTCGTCGGCTCGGAAATAAAGGCCATCTGGTTGATTGCGCGCAAGGCCGCCTGGACATCGCGCTCCATGGCCATATGGGTCTTGATCACGACCGGCACCGTCTGCCCGTCACGCCGGCCCTGTTGAAGGACGGACGAAATACTGATGCCGCACCGGCCCAGCTCCCCCGCGATCTGCGACAGGACACCGGGACGGTCCAGCACCATAAAGCGGAGATAATAGAGCGAGCTGATCTCTTCCATCGGCCTCATGCGAAGCGGACGGCGCTGCTCCTGCTGGAACGAAGCGGGCGGCACTCGCCCCACCGCGCCCTTCAGCAGATTGCGCGAAATGGCAATGAGGTCGCTGACCACCGCGCTGCCGGTCGGCATAGACCCGGCGCCCCTGCCATAGAGCACCACATCGCCCACGGCATCGCCCACAAATTGAATCGCGTTGTAGACCCCTTCGACCTGGGCGAGCGGAGACGAAGAGGGCAGCATCGTGGGATGCACGCGGGCTTCGACTTCGTTGCCCACCAGCTTGGCAATGCCCAACAGCTTGATCGTGCAACCGAACTCTTTGGCGTAGGCGATATCAAGCGGCGTAATGTGGGTGATGCCCTCGGTGTACACATCTTTAAAGTTGACCGGCGTGCCATAGGCCAACGCCACGAGGATCGCCAGCTTATGCGCCGAATCGATCCCGGCCACATCGAAGGTCGGATCCGCTTCGGCATAGCCGGCCTGCTTGGCGTCGCCGAGCACCGAATCGAAACTCTGGCCTTCACTGGTCATGCGCGAGAGGATGTAATTGGCCGTCCCGTTGATGATCCCGTAAATGGATTGGATAGTGTTAGCCGCCAGTCCTTCCCTCAGGGCCTGGATGACGGGAATCCCTCCTCCCACACTCGCTTCGAAACCGATGTCGACGCCCTTGCGGGAGGCCGCGGCAAAAATTTCTTCTCCATGCAATGCGAGCAGGGCCTTGTTGGCGGTGACCACTTGTTTGCCTGCCGCAATGGCGTCCAGAATGATGCGTTTGGCGAAATCGCAGCCCCCAACCAACTCGACCACGATGTCGATCGACGGATCGTTGAGAATCTGCTTCGCATCGGTCGTAAGGACGCCGGGTTGCAAGGCCAGACCCCGATCCTTCGTCACATCCAGGTCCGCAATCCGGACAATTTCAATCGGCACTCCGACGCGGCGGCTGATCACAGCCGCATTCTCCAGGAGGATCTTCGCGACCCCCGTTCCCACCGTGCCGAGCCCGATGATGCCGACGCCCACGCGCGAGATCATTCTTCAGACCCCTCCAGCTTCAGAGCCTTGCGAATGCCGCGCACGGCTTGCCTCGTGCGATGTTCATTTTCAACCAGGCCGAACCGCACATACTCGTCCCCGCCTTCGCCGAATCCGATTCCGGGAGACACAGCAACTTTGGCCTCGCGGAGCAGGAGCTTGGAAAACTCCAACGAGCCCATCGACCGATAGGGCAGGGGAATCCTAGCCCAGACGAACATGGTCGCCACAGGCTTCGTCACCTGCCACCCGATGCGATTCAGGCCGCCCACCAACACGTCCCGCCGCTTCTGATAACGCAACACTGTCTCCTTGACGCAGTCTTGCGGCCCATTGAGGGCAATGACACTGGCGATCTGAAGCGGCTGAAAAATACCGTAGTCAAGATAACTCTTGATCTTGGCCAGGGCTCCGACGACTTCGCGATTACCGCAACAGAAGCCCACGCGCCAGCCCGGCATATTGTAAGCCTTGGACAGCGTATAGAACTCCACGCCGACATCTTTGGCGCCGGGAGCTTGCAAGAAGCTCGGCGCCTTATAGCCGTCGAACACCAGGTCCGCATAGGCCAGGTCGTGAATGACGATCACGTTGTGCTCTTTGGCAAAGGCGACGATCTTCTTGAAAAATTCGAGATCCACCACGGCGGTGGTGGGATTGTGCGGGAAATTGATCACCAAAATCTTCGGCCGTGGAAACGTTTGGCGATAGACCTTCTGGAGCTCTTCAAAAAAGTCACTGTCCGGGCGCAACTCGATCCCGCGAACTTCGCCGCCCGCAATGATAAAACTGTACATATGGATGGGATAGGTCGGCGTCGGCGTCAGCACCACGTCGCCCGGGCCGATCAAAGCCAAGGCCAGATGCGCCAACCCTTCCTTGGAGCCGATCGTGACGATCGTCTCGGTCTCAGGATCCAGATCGACGTCATAATTGCGTTTATACCAGCCAGTGATCGCATGTCGCAGCTTGGTAATGCCGCGCGAGGCCGAGTAGCGATGGTTCTTCCCCTTCCGCGCCGCCTCGATCATCTTTTCGACGATATGGCTCGGCGTCGGTTGGTCGGGATTGCCCATTCCAAAATCGATAATGTCTTCGCCCTGTTGACGAGCCTCAAGCTTGAGACTCTGCACTTGAGCAAAGACATAAGGCGGTAGCCGTTTGATGCGATAAAATCCGTCGCCTAATCCCATGTATCCCCTGTCGACAATTCCCCTGCGTAGGAGGCGTAGAGAAACCACCCGCCTCCCTATCAGGGGGCCTATTCTAATGGCGGGGGACTCGTCGAGTCAAATTATCCCGTGATTCTGTGGGGTTCGACATTCGGCCCTTCCAAGAGACTGAGCCAGCCAGACCGAGCCTCCCCCTCCCAGTCCTTGCCCATCCCGGCCAATTTCTGTTACAACTAAAACGTCTTTCGACTCATCACGCAACCCAGCTTCTCCTTGCTTCACATAGCCAGAACGGAGGATCCGTGCCACGACTTGGGGTGAATATCGACCATGTGGCCACGTTGCGGCAAGCCCGCGGTGGAACAGACCCGGACCCTCTGACTGCCTCCGTACTGGTGGAACTGGCTGGCGCCGACGGCATTGTCGTCCACCTCAGAGAGGATCGTCGGCATATTCAGGACCGCGATCTTCGTCTCTTGCGGGAACTCATCCGCACCAAGCTCGATCTGGAAATGGCCGCCGATGAGACCATGGCCAAAATTGCCCTGACCATCAAACCGGACATGGTCACGCTCGTCCCGGAACATCGACAGGAACTTACGACCGAAGGCGGCCTGGATGTGGCAGGCCACAGAGACCGTATTCAGCAAATCGTGGGCATGCTCCACGATGGCGGTATTCCCGTCAGTCTCTTTATTGAACCGGATTTGGCCCAAGTCAAAGCGGCGCACAGAGTTTCAGCCGATTTCGTCGAACTCCATACGGGCCGCTATGCGAATGCCAAACGCTCCAAAGAAGCCGATGCGGAAGTGGAGGCCATTACGCAGGCCGCCAAACTCTCCTACAAGCTGGGCATGGGCGTCAATGCCGGACATGGATTGGACTATCGCAACATCGCACGGTTGCTAAATATTCCTGAAATCGTCGAATACAACATCGGCCACAGCATCATTGCCCGGGCAGTCCTGGTGGGCCTCGACCAAGCTGTCAGGGAAATGAAAACCTTGCTGGGGTAACCGTCTCCTCCAAGGACAACGTGACTCTCCCTTGCCATGACATTGCGACGTAGGCCACAGACCTCTCGATTTCCCATACAAGGCCACCGATGAACATCGTGACCGGAGCCGAGATGCAACTGCTCGATCGCCGCACGATCACTGAGGCGAAGATCCCTAGCGCCACCTTGATGGAACGGGCCGGCGAGGGAATCGTCAGCCAGCTGGAAACACAGTACGGGCCAATGCGCGGCAAGACCGTGACCATCCTCTGCGGCAAAGGAAACAACGGAGGAGATGGATTGGTGGTGGCCCGCCTGCTGCACCGCCAACGAGCCAAGGTCCGAGTGCTGCTCCTGACACCGGTTGCCGACCTAAGCCGCGATGCCGCAGCCATGTATCGCCGGTTCGCAAAAGCAGCAGGGAATGCCAAGATCCTTCGATTCCGGTCTGCCGAGCAGGTTCGGCCCCTGCTCGCCTCCAGCGATATCCTCATCGATGCCCTCCTGGGTACAGGCTTATCCTCAGAAGTCACCGGACCCTATCGTGAGGCCATCGACCTCATCAACGATGCGGGAAATCCGGTCATTTCAGTCGATCTGCCATCCGGCATTCACGCTGATACAGGGGCCATTCTAGGGCAAGCGGTCCGCGCCTCGCTCACCGTCACCCTCGGCCTCCCGAAACTCGGCCTCCACGTCGGGGCGGGAATTGATCGGGCGGGAATCATCCGCATCGTCGATATCGGCATTCCCCCAGCCTATGTGGACAAGCTCGAAAGCAGAACTTTGCTCCTGACCAGCGACGACATCGTCACCATGCTGCCGGAACGGCGGCCCTCCTCCCATAAAGGCACGTTCGGCCATGCGGGGATTATTGCCGGGTCCGTGGGGAAAACCGGCGCAGCAGCTCTCGCGGCTCAGGCAGCGCTCCGCGTCGGAGCAGGCCTCGTCACCGTGGCTACCCCCAGCAGCGTCAACGATGTGCTGGAGTCCAAACTACTGGAAGCGATGACGCTGCCGCTGCCGGAAACGAAGGCGCGGACCTTGGCCCGCTCGGGACTCGATCGCATCCTCGCCTTTATCCAGGCTCGCACGGCCATTGCCATCGGCCCGGGCCTCTCGACCCATCACGAAACCGTCGAATTGGTGCAGTCGCTCATGAAGCATCTGGATCGGCCCTCCGTCCTCGATGCCGATGCCCTCAATGCTTTAGCAGGACGAGCCTCACTGCTGACCGAATGCAAAATTCCGCCCGTTCTAACTCCGCATCCCGGTGAAATGGCCAGGCTGGAAGTCGATGCCACAACGCAGAGCATCAATGCAGACCGCATCGGCACGGCCAGACGGTTTGCCAGAGAACGAGGCGTGTTTGTTGTGTTAAAAGGCGCGCGAACTGTCATCGCCCGCCCCGATGGACTGGTCGCCATCTGTCCCACCGGGAATCCCGGCATGGCCACGGCCGGAACCGGCGATGTCTTAACCGGTATGATCGTCGGCCTTCTGGCGCAAGGGGTCCCATCATGGGAAGCGGCTTGCGCCGCAACCTATCTTCACGGATCAGCCGGCGACTTGGCAGCCAAACAACTCGGACAGGCAGGAATGATCGCCAGCGATCTGATCGCTCAAATCCCTTATGCGCTCCAACAAATCACTACAGCCTAACGGCACGAAGCCAGCCAAGACACAACCGCCTGGTGCCAAACGTAGCGCCGCAGCGGTCCTGCCGTGGACACTCCTGTCTTCATCGAGCCAACAGACCGACCTCTTAGGCCAAGCGCTCGGCCGGACGCTGCGCGGAGGAGAAACGATCGCGCTCTACGGGCCGCTCGGCGCCGGCAAGACCGCGCTCGTGCGCGGCATCGCACAGGGCCTGGGCGCAGCGCCTGAAGCCGTGACCAGTCCGACCTTCGTCGTTATTCATGAATACCAAGGCCGCCTGCCTCTGGCCCACATGGATTGGTATCGCATCACCTCGCTCCGCGAGCTTGAATCGACCGGCGTAATCGAGTATTTCTCTGGCCAGACGATCACGGCTATCGAATGGGCCGACAAGGGCCTGGCCCTGCTGCCGCAGGACCGGATCGAGATTACCCTGAGCCATCGGGCCGAGCAGAGCCGGGCGATTCAGCTGAACGCAACAGGGCCGATGTCCGGCAAAGTCCTCGCGCTCACGCGCCAGGCCCATCGAAGAATGCCGAATACAGCTTCGAACAAGAAGAGGATCACGAAGTCATGATTCGATTGATTTTAGTCGGAGTCCTGCTGCTCCTCTCTCTGGCATTCTTCCTTCAAAACCAGGAACAGGAAGTCACGCTTCGCTATTTCTTCGGTCTGCTCGAATCCTCGACGCCGATCTATAAACCCATCCTGGCAGGATTCGCCGTGGGACTGCTGGTCTCGGGCATTCTGCTGTTCCCCCCCTGGGTGCGGGGCCGGATCGAACTTCGCCGAAAGACCAAAGCCCTGCAGGATGCCGAAGTAGACTTGGAGCGATTGCGCCACTCGCTCGAAAAAGTCACAGGCCGGATTTCCCATACCGTCACCGACGAATCCCATCGGGACCGTCACGATGAGTGACGCAGACGCCTCACCCCTCATGCGGCAATACCGCGAGGTCAAGCGCGGCTATCCCGACGCGATCCTCCTGTTCCGCGTCGGCGACTTCTATGAGATGTTTTACGAGGATGCGCAGACCGCCGCCAAGCTGCTCTCCATCGCCCTGACCTCTCGCGACAAGTCCAGCGCCAACCCCATTCCCTTATGTGGCGTGCCTTACCATGCGGCCCAGGGCTATATCGCCAAGTTACTCAAGGCAGGGCGGACCGTAGCCCTCTGCGAACAGGTCGAAGACCCGAAACTAGCGAAGGGTCTGGTGCGCAGGGAAGTCGTCCGCCTCTATACACCCGGCACATTGGTCGATACAGAATTCCTCTCGCCGGGCGAATCGCATTTCCTAGTCGCCGTGGCCTTCTCCGACGCGACAGCCTCCTCTGCCAAGGGCCAATCCATCATTGGACTGGCCTGCCTGGATGTCTCCACCGGAGACTTTTGGATTACAGAATTCCAGGGGGCACAGGCTGACACCCAGCTCATGGATGAATTGGCCAGGTTGGAACCTCGAGAAGTCCTGCATCAGGATACCAATGCGAAGGCCCTGTCCTGTCTGGCGGACCTGCGAGGGCCCCGCCTCTGCGCCCAACCATCGGCCTCCTTCGATCCCAAAGATGCAGCGCAACTGCTCCAGACGCAATTTGCCGTACATTCGCTCGATGGATTCGGCTGCCGTGGCCTGACCGCCGGAATCGGAGCAGCCGGAGCGGTCCTGCGATATGTCCGCGAAACCCAACCGACCGCGTCGCTCGCGCACCTCCGCCGCCTGCACACACGCTGGAGCGGAGACTCCATGCATCTGGATAGCGCGACGATTCGCAATCTCGAACTCGTGCGGCCGTTTGGCGCAAGCGATCGATCGGGACAGGACCAGCCGACGGTCCTGTCTGTGCTGGACCGGACAGCAACCGCCATGGGCAGCCGTCTGCTGCGAGATTGGCTCGTCAGGCCGCTGCTTAATTGTGACGCCATTCATGCCAGACTCGAATCAGTCGGCGAATTAAAGAATTTGATTCAACAACGGGTCTCGCTCAGGGCCACGCTCCGCGATATTCAAGACATTGCCCGGTTGAGCAGCCGCGTGACGCTCGGCGTCGCAGGACCGCGCGAACTGCTCGCATTGAAACAATCCGTGAGCGCCCTGCCGGAGCTCCGGTCCCATCTCCAGCCATTCACCGCCTCGTTGCTGGCCGATCTTCGCGACTCGTGGGACGACTGCCGCGACGTGCATGATGCGATCGAACAGGCCATCAAGCAGGATGCGCCTATGGCCCTCCGCGACGGAGGCGTCATTCGGGAGGGCTACCATGCGGGAGTCGACGAGCTGCGCAAGGCCAGCACGGAGGGCAAGGGCTGGATCGCCTCACTGGAAGCCAAGGAGCGGGAGCGAACGGGAATCGAATCGCTCAAAGTACGCTACAACCAGATCTTCGGCTACTACATCGAAATTACCAAAACCAATCTGTCGCGCGTCCCGCCCGATTACATTCGCAAACAGACCTTGGTCAATGCCGAACGCTTCATGACAGCAGAGCTAAAAGAACTGGAAGAAAAGGTCACGGGAGCGGAAGCCAAGCTACTGGCCTTAGAGCAGGAACTGTTCGATCAATTGCGCAGCCGTTTAGCCAACGAGGTGCCGCGCCTTCAGACCATGGCCAGGACCGTCGCGTTACTCGACGTCCTCGCCGGTCTGGCGGAAACCGCGGCATTGCAGCGCTATGTCAAACCCCTCGTCGACGAGAGCAGCACGATCCTCATTCGAGACGGCCGGCATCCAGTGGTCGAGCAGCTCAGCAGCGATCTCACCTTCGTGCCCAACGACACAGCCCTCGACTGTGAGGGCCAGCGGCTGGTGATCCTCACAGGGCCCAACATGGCGGGAAAGAGCACCTATCTCCGCCAGGTCGCGCTGATCGTGCTGCTGGCGCAGATCGGGAGCTTCGTGCCTGCGGCCGAAGCTCACATCGGACTGGTCGATCGGATCTTCACCCGCGTCGGCGCCTCGGACAACCTGGCCGCGGGCCAAAGTACCTTCATGGTGGAGATGATCGAGTCCGCTCACATCTTGAACAGTGCGACATCCCGCAGCCTGATTCTCCTAGATGAAATCGGCAGAGGCACCAGCACCTACGACGGATTGAGCATCGCCTGGGCCATTGCGGAACATATTCAGGACCGCCGGCACGTCGGGGCCAGAACCCTCTTCGCCACGCATTATCATGAGATGACACAGCTGGAAGGGTTGCGGGAGGGGATCAAAAACTACTGCGTGGCGGTCCAGGAACGGGATGGAGACGTGGTCTTCTTACGCAAGATCATTCCTGGCGGCGCGGACCGCAGCTACGGAATCCATGTGGCGAAATTGGCAGGGCTGCCCCCAGCCGTCATAGAGCGGGCGAAACAAGTCTTGGCCCAACTGGAACAGCCGGATCACACTATCGAAGGCGCGCCCGTCTCGTTAGAGAGGGAGGCCCCCAAGACGTCGCTCCCCAAGCCCCATCCGCTCATCGATGAAGTCAGACAGATCGACCTCTTTTCCATGACCCCGCTCGATGCGCTCAACCGCCTGGCCGATCTGCAGCGCCGAATCGGCCCAGACGATCGAGACAAATAAAAAGGCGGCATCCCTTTCGGAGATGCCGCCCTTCTAAACACAAACTAGCTCAACTCAGTGATGAGCCCCAGCCTTGTTGTACTCCGCGGTCCAAGGGATCAGGCCTCCAACCGGCTGACCGCCAGGAATCAATACATCGTACAGCATGGGAGGAACCGCCTTCGGCGAGGTGTTGAGCGCCTGCTTCGCAGCGGCGCAACCAGCCTCAACTTCGCTCTTCCCCGCACAGTCCTTCAAGCGCAAACCGGAGATGCTAAGCGGCTTCCCCATGGAACCGGCCACTTCCGGAAGCTTCTTGACCGAGGAAATAACCCGGTGATTCTGCTCGGGCTCCGTCACGGTGAACTCGATCAAATCGGTCGTGCTGGAGGGCGGCACTTCCTTCGCGGCAGCCGGTCCTGCATGGGGACGGCCCATCTTTTTCAAATCATCCCAGGCGCCTCTGTCCGCGTAGAACTTCAAGGTCTTGCCCGGGTGAATCTTCTGCCAGAAAAAACCGCTTTCGGCGTTCCCGCCGAACACGGCCACGTTGATCCAGACCGCTTCATCGTAGTGATCGAGCACGATCACGCGACCCTGAAGGGTCGTGGGCTTGCTCAAATCTCCCCACTCGAAACGCTCCTGAAATGACTCGATGGCCAATGCGGTGGAGGCAATGGAGACCCCCAGCGCTACAGCGGCCACCACGGCCCAACCTTTCCCATGAAACTTCATAATCGCGTCCTCCTTGCTGGACATAAAAGAATTAAATCTTGTCGAGGTCGATTACTTAATAACCTTAAATCCGGTGATCGTCCGACCATCCAAACTCACTTCCATGGCCACGAGTTCCTGGGAGGCCTTGATGATCTGGTCCATAAGGGCCTTATCCTTCACAGCCAACCGGACAGTCGTAGCAGCATGGTACCAACCGGAATAGGGGCTGTTCTTATCGGTCCCGCCCACAAAGCCCCAGCCGCAGCAGCTGAACAATGGATCCGGCGGCTTCACATCGAGATCGGAAGAGGAACGGCCGTTCGGGGTGCCTGAGGCTGGCTCACCGGTGTTCCAATATTGAATGCCAAACAGCAACTCGCCATCTGGATTGTCTGCCCACTGCGACCAGACGCGACCCTTGAGGGTCTTGGTGACTTCACCCTTCATCGGCTTGCCACCGACAACATTGTCGGTTGGGCCAGCGACGCTAGGCGCATCGGCCGCAACGGCAAATTCCGCCGTCAACATACCGAACATGGACAACATTGCCACGGAGGCTAAAACTGCAACCCTTTTCATACCTAGTCCCTCCTTACGTAAAAAGTAACAACCACAAAAACCGATGAACACTCGTTAAAACCAATGACACCGTAAAAACTATTTCAGAGATTCTTCAGTCAACCACGAGCAATGGACTCTGCTATCTCGTTGAATCTCTCGGCTGAGAATCGTTGTCAAAAAGCTCGGTCATGGTACTGAAACCACGAAAACCTGTCAAGGAAATGTTTTCCCTGTTGATAACTTTAAATTTATCGTTAAATTAAAAGCTATATCAATTAGTTGCGATCATTATACGGCTTTAACTTTTCCGTAATTTCTAGCGCCGCACGGTCGTCTATTAGAAAATTCTCATCTGCAGGACTGAAGTGTGCGGGGCGCGAGAGGTCCCAATCCGGTGATTGCAAGCGAGTCCAGCTTGAAAAATTGACGCCCGACATTGAACATCTGCTCCTCGCTCACGCGATCAATATGAGCCAGCATGTCGTCCAGCGACGTATGTTTTCCGTAAATGAGCTCGTCCTTCGCCAATTTGCTCATGCGGCTGTGCGAACTCTCCAGACTCAACATCAGGCTCCCCTTCATCTGGGTCTTCGCCCGCTCAAGTTCTTTTCCCCCGATGCCCTTGCTCCCGATCCGCCTAATTTCACGGCAGACGAGATCTACAACACGGTCCACCTCCTTGGGTCTGGTCGCCGCATAGACGGTGATCATGCCGCCGTCCGAATAGCCGGCCAGATAGGAGTAGATCGAATAGACGAGTCCCCGCTTTTCCCGGACTTCCTGGAATAGTCGCGAACTCACACTGCCGCCCAGCACGCTGTTGAGCGCGTACAGGGCGTACCTATCACGATGTCCGGCTGGCACACCCTTGAGCCCGAGACAAAGATGGACCTGCTCCAGCTTTTTCTTCTTCAGCACGACACCGCCATGCACCTCAGGCGGGCGACGGCCATTGGCGTGGGGTGCCTTTGCGGCGCGGCCCTTGCCGAAATACTTCGCGACCAGGCCATCCAGCTCGGTCTGCTTAAAGTTTCCGGCAATCGACAGCACAGTCTGGCCTGGCTCGTAGTAGGTCTCTCTATAGTCCAGCAGATCCTGGCGGCGCAGCCCACGGATCGTCTTCTCGCGACCGAGAATCGACCGGCCAAGCGGATGACGCCCCAGCACTTGGCCCATATGAAGCTCTTGCACGAGATCTTCGGGATCGTCCTGGACCATGCGGATCTCTTCCAGAACGACCTGTTTTTCTTTTTCGATATCTTTGGGGGCGAAACGAGAATGGTGGAACAGATCGGAGAGAAGTTCGAGCGCACGGTGCAGTTGCTGGTCCAGCACCTTCACGTAATAGGTCGTCGTCTCCCGCGACGTGAAGGCATTCATCTCTCCGCCGAGCGCGTCGATTTCACGCGAGATCTCGGCGGAGGAACGTTTGCGCGTTCCCTTAAAGAGCATATGCTCGATAAAGTGTGAATAGCCTGCTTGGGAAGGCTGCTCGTCCCGCGACCCGGTGTTGACCCATACACCGACAGTGACCGACTTCAACGTCGGCATCCGTTCAGTGACGACCCGCACCCCGTTGTCCAGGACGAGCTTGCGATACAAGACAGTTACCCGGCAGACGGACCGGAGGTCTCGCCCTCGGCCGGAGCCGGCATGGCTTCCTTGCGGCTAAGGCGAATCTTCCCTTGACGGTCCACTTCCATGACCTTCACCAGGATTTGATCTCCTTCTTTCACCTCGTCGGATACCGCTTGGACCCGATGATGCGCCAGTTGCGAGA
Organism: Nitrospira lenta; assembly: GCA_945905765.1. Classification (GTDB taxonomy): domain Bacteria; phylum Nitrospirota; class Nitrospiria; order Nitrospirales; family Nitrospiraceae; genus Palsa-1315. The sequence goes on along the minus strand of CAMDPZ010000002.1, from coordinate 25,119 downwards.
TATGCACTAATCCGTCGGTTCCTGGAAGCACCTCGACAAAGGCGCCGAAGTCCATGATCTTCCGGACCGTGCCCATGTAGATCTTTCCGATCTCGACTTCTTCGGTAATCCGGTTGATCATGCCCTTGGCCTTTTCGGCCGAAGCGCCGTCGACCGACGCGATCGTCACGGTGCCGCTGTCATCGACGTTAATTTTGACTCCGCAATCGGCAATGATCCCGCGGATCGTTTTACCGCCCGGCCCGATGATCTCGCGAATCTTGTCCTGCTTCACCTTCATCGTGAAAATCCTGGGGGCATAGGCCGACAGAGTCGTCCTCGGCGCTTGAAGCGCTTTCTCCATGCAACCCAGAATGTGCAACCGACCGGCCTTCGCCTGCTCCAATGCCTTCTGCATCAGGGCCGACGTAATGCCGCCGATTTTAATATCCATCTGCAAGGCGGTCACGCCCTGTCTGGTGCCGCAAACCTTGAAGTCCATGTCGCCCAGGTGGTCTTCCAGTCCGAGAATATCGGAGAGGATCATGACCCGGTCGCCTTCCTTGATCAATCCCATCGCAATCCCGGCCACGGCCTTGCTGACCGGCACGCCGGCATCCATCAATGCGAGACTGCCGCCGCAGACGGTCGCCATCGACGAGGACCCGTTGGATTCGAGAATATCTGACACGATGCGAAGCGTATAAGGGAAGGCGTCCTTGCTCGGAATCACCGGGGCCAATGCCCGTTCCGCCAAGGCTCCATGGCCCACTTCCCTGCGTCCCGGTGAGCGAAGCGGCCGCGCCTCGCCGACGCTGAACGGCGGAAAGTTGTAATGGAGCATGAAGGTTCTCATGTACTCCCCTTCCAACGCATCGATCCGCTGTTCGTCGTCCGCGGTTCCCAATGTAACCACGGCTAAACTCTGGGTCTCGCCTCTGGTGAAGATCGCAGAACCATGGGTCCGTGGCAACGCGCTGACTTCGCAGGTGATCTGACGAATATCGGCCGGGCCCCGTCCATCCGCCCGCGACCCCTTCTCCAGGATCATGTTCCGGACTTCCGTATATTCCAATTCATGGAACACCAGCTTGACGTGCCGCTCCCGATTGGGATCTTCCGCATTCTTCAATTTTTGAACGGCGTTGCCCTTGACCTCGTCCAACTTCTCCTGCCGGGCCGCTTTGTTCGGAATCATGATGGCATCGCGGATCCCCTGCGCCACCAACGCCTTCACCTGAGCGGCCAAAGCCTCGTCAATCTGCTCCTTCACCACTTTCCGCTTGGGCTTGCCGGCGAGGGTTTGTAGCTCGCGAATCTTGGCCACAATCTTCTTAATCTCGGCATGGGCCAGTTCGATCGCTTCCAGCATGATGGCTTCGGACAATTCATTCGCCCCTGCTTCGACCATCATGACCGCATCGGCCGTTCCCGCCACGACGAGGTGCAGCTCGCTCTTCGCCACCGTTTCGAGATCGGGATTGACCACGAACTTGCCGTCCAGCCGACCGATCCTCACGCCGGCGATCGGATTGTCGAAGGGGATGTTCGAAACGGTCAGGGCTGCAGAAGATGCGATGATGGCGAGGATGTCTGATGAGCCGGTCTGATCTGCGGAAAGGACTGACGCGATAACTTGGGTCTCGAAGTAATAACCTTCGGGAAATAGCGGACGGAGCCCCCGATCGATCTGCCGGCTGGTCAGCACGGCCTTTTCGGACGGACGCGCTTCCCGCTTGAAATATCCGCCGGGGATCTTTCCTGCTGCGAAGGATTTTTCCTGATAATCGACGGTGAGGGGCAGGAAATCGATGCCGGGCTTGGCGACCTGTGAGGCAACGGCTGTCGCCAACACAACGGTATCGCCATACGTCGCCCAAATCGAACCGTCTGCTTGTCGCGCGACACGACCGGTCTCAAGCCGCAGGATGCGACCGGCAACCTCTATTTCAACTGTGTGTACCATCTGTCTCTCCTCTGGTTAGGCCCCACAGATGCCCACAGAGAGAGACTCGAGCGATACGGGACACTCCAAGCCTCTGTCCGTGTTCACCTGTGCGACTGACAACTGACGACTACTGCCCGCTGTAGCGCCCCCTGGCGCGACAGCGAGACGGGATACTACTTTCTGATGCCCAATCGCTCGATCACCGCACGGTACCGGGCATCGCTGACACCACGAAGATAGTCGAGCAAACGACGACGGCGGCCGACCAACAGCAGGAGGCCACGTCGCGAATGGTGATCTTTCTTGTGGAGCTTGAAATGCTCCGTCAAATACGTGATCCGGGTGGTAAGCACCGCGATCTGGACTTCCGGCGAACCGGAATCCGTCTCATGCTGCCGATACTGCTTGATCAATTCAGTCTTTGCTTCTTTAAGTAATGCCATGGGTTCCTTCCTTCCTATTCCTTTCCTTCATCCGCAACGGAGGATCATACAACTTGATCGCTGAACACCTTCTCAACCTTGAGCGCATCTCCCGAAACTTCCGGACATTTCCCGATCGCGACCAACCGTCCGGCGCTATCGTGGATACGGACCGGCTCGTGTGAGCGACGCTCGCCAGCGGCCGCCCCTTCCCACCGAAGAATTTTCGCAAGAGGCACTGGAGCCCCATGCCCGACACGATCGGCCGTCTGTTCATCCACCACCGCAACCGGCAGCTGGCTCAGCGCCAAATCCATCGACAACAGATCGTCTCCCAGCCGGCCGAGGGCATGACGGGCGACCACCTCATCCACCGTCAGGGCCTGCTCAATCGTCAAGGGACCGACGCGCCTTCGTTCCAACGCCAGCATGTGGCCGCCCACACCAAGCGTTTCGCCTATGTCCGCGCAAAGCGTCCGGATATAGGTTCCCTTGGAGCAGACGACGCGCAACGTCACATCCCGCCCCTCGATCGCCATCACCTCAAGGGTATGGATGACAATGGTTCGCGCGTCCCGTGCAATCGTTTTGCCCGCGCGAGCGGACTTGTATAAAGGGACCCCGGCGATTTTCACCGCGGAATACATCGGGGGCATTTGCTCGATCGGTCCGCGAAACCGGCCGACCGCCTCATGGATCGCCGCCTCCGTCACCTGATCGGTCGCATGACTCGCCAGAACCGTCCCCGTCGCATCCTGCGTGTCGGTAGTGTCACCGAGGCGCAGCACCGCGCGATATTCCTTGTCCCACTCCACCAGATATTCAGCAATGCGGGTTCCCTTGCCGATGAGCACGGGCAATACGCCCGTTGCGGCAGGATCGAGGGTCCCGGCATGACCGACCTTCACACCACCGAGAAGATGCCGCACCTTTGCCACGACATCGTGGGAGGTCCAACCCGCTTCCTTCTTGATGATCAACACGCCATCGGCAACGGCGCAGCTCTGTGCGAGATCCATCATCACGTCCCCGACGCTACGAAGCCGGCCGCTCGTCGGACGAGCCGCCCTCGGCCTCCGTCTTCTCGTGAAGTTCGTCTAACAATTTCAACACGCGATCGCCCCTCGGCCCGCTGACATCCATCGTAAACACGATCTCCGGCAGATACCGGAGCGAAAGCCGCCGACCGAGCTCGCCGCGAATAAACCCGCTAGCCTGCTCCAGCCCGACGAGGACCTGCTTCTCTTCTTCTTTCGTGCCCATGGTCGTCACGTACACCCGGGCGATCCGCAAATCGCTCGTCAACTTGACGTCGGTCACCGTCACAGCCTGCACGCGCGGATCCTTGATCTTCCGCATGAGGATGTCGGCCACTTCCATGCGAACCTGATCCGCCACACGATCGGCCCGATTATATCCCGTCTTGGCCACCGTGCACTCCACCGGGCATGCCGCCGTCACAACAGTTCCACTCTCGACTGAACGACTTCCACCGTCGAGACGCTCCGAATCAGATTCAGCGCCTGGTCACAGACTTGATTGACGTATCGTCCGTCGTTGGCCACGCAGGCTAGCCCCAGCACGGCCTTCTGCCACAGGTCCTGTTCATCCACCTCGGCGACGGACAGGTTGAACTTCTCCCGCAAGCGATCTTTCAGACTCAACAGGACCTGCCGCTTGTCCTTCAGCGACTGACTTTCCGGAAGGAACAACTCGACCGTACAGAGCCCGACGATCATACTCACAGGGCAGACTCACGCCTTAGAGCTTTGCGGCGATCTTATCGACCGCATAGGCTTCGATGATGTCCCCGGCCTTGATATCGTTGAAATTCTCGACGCTGATTCCGCATTCGTAGCCTTGCTGCACTTCGCGGACATCGTCCTTGAAGCGGCGCAACGACCCGAGCTTGCCTTCGTAGACCACCACATTGTCGCGAAGCACCCGGACCCCGACCGCCGCGCGGCTGATCGTGCCGTCCACCACATAGGCTCCGGCAATGACGCCGGCCTTGGACACCGTGAAGACCTGCCGCACCTCGGCCCGTCCCAGAATCCGCTCCTTAAGCGTCGGCTCAAGCAGCCCTTCCATCGCGGCCTTAATCTCGGTCATCGCATCGTAAATAATGCTGTACTGCCGGACATCCACGCCTTGCTGCTCGGCCAGGGCGGACGCCTTTGGCTCCGGCCTGACATTGAACCCGATCACAATGGCGTTCGACGCGGAAGCCAGCAACACGTCGGATTCCGTGATCCCGCCCACACCGCTGTGAATAACGCGCAGCTTGACTGCGGGGGTCGCCAGTTTTTCGACGCTCGCGGTCAAGGCTTCAGCCGACCCCTGAACGTCGGACTTGATCACCAATGCCAGCTCCTTCACGGAGCCTTCTTTGATCTTGGCAAACAGATCGTCGAGGGTGACTTTCGCCGACCCGGACAAATCAGTCGTGCGCTGCTTATGGGCGCGATCTTCCGCAATCTCTCGCGCAACCCGCTCGTCCTTCACAACTTGAAAGACATCGCCAGCAGAGGGCACACCGGGAAGACCGGCCACTTCAACAGGAATGGAAGGACCGGCCTCCATTACCTTAGCGCCCGTATGCGTAATGAGCGCGCGCACTTTGCCGCTAAATACTCCGACGACGAACACATCGCCGACGCGCAAGGTCCCGCTCTGAACCAGCACCGTCGCCACCGGGCCACGGCCTCGCTCCAGCTTGGCTTCCACCACAACGCCCTTGGCCATCCGATGCGGGTCCGCCTTGAGCTCCAGCACTTCGGACTGCAACAGAATCATTTCCAGCAACGTATCCAGGCCGGTCTTTTCCTTGGCCGACACTTCAACCATGATCGTGTCGCCGCCCCACGACTCGGAAATGAGTCCATGTTCGGACAGGGCGTTCTTGACACGGTCGACGTTTGCGCCGGGCTTATCGATCTTATTGATGGCCACAATCATCGGAACAGATGCGGCCTTGGCGTGGTTGATGGCTTCAATCGTTTGCGGCATCACGCCATCGTCCGCTGCCACGACCAGGATGACGATGTCGGTAATCTTGGCGCCGCGACCGCGCATGGCGGTAAAGGCTTCGTGACCCGGCGTATCCAGGAACGTGACCTGCTTCCCGCGGACCGTCACCGTGTAGGCGCCGATGTGCTGCGTAATTCCGCCGGCCTCGCCTTCCGCCACCTTCGTCTGCCTGATGGCATCGAGCAGCGAGGTCTTGCCGTGGTCGACGTGGCCCATGATCGTCACGACCGGAGGCCGCGACTCCAGCTGGGCATCTTCCTCCGTCTGCACGACGGACTCCAACAACTCTTCCCCCACCTTCTCCGTCGAAAGGTCGAGCTTAATCCCGTTCTCTTCTGCAATCATCACGGCCGCGTCCACATTCATCGTCTGATTGAACGTGAGCATCTGGCCCATATCCATCAACTTGCGCATAATGTCGGCCGGACGTTGGCCGATCAGCTCGGCAAACTCCTTCACTGTCATGCCAGGCGCAAACTTGAAGCCCTTCCGGCGCGGCTTCGTGACTTCCCCTGGCATGGCGTGATGCACATGCTTGCTGCGATCGTCGCGTCGTTGCTGTAAGGGAATCGCGCGCAGGTCCTGCCAACGAGCGGCATCCTCGCGAAGACGAAGCTCTTCCTCTTCCCGCGTGCGGCCTGGCTTCTTCGCCTTCTTCGCCTTTTCCTTCAAACCCTCGGCTTGAATCTCTTCAAGGGAGAGCGCTTTCTTTTTTCCGGCGGTCAGATCGATGCTGGGCGCGATGGCGGGCTTGGCGGCAGTCAGTGAAGGCGGAACGGTCGCAGTCCCGACGAAGGGCTCCGGCGCCGTCATCACCGTCAATTCAGGATGCGGCGCGCGCTGGGCCTCAACTTCCGGATGCGCGGAAGGCGGGCTGACGTGAAGGGTATCGACAGCCGCTCCGCTCGTCTCGGCCGTTTCCGCGGCTGGCAGGGATGCAGGCTCTTCGGCTGGAGCCTCATCGTCGCGCTTGCGCTTGATCAAAATGCGGCGCTTATCAGCCTTGGCATCCTCAACCACCGGAGCGGCATGGGCCGCCCCAGCCTTGCCTCCTGCCGTGGCCTTGCCCGTCGCTTTCGCGGGAGCCTTCGCTTTCGAGCTGAGCTTTGCCAGCGCCTTTTGCACCACGTCGTCATCCAACGCACTGCTGTGCGATGTGACGGCGACACCCATCCGCTTCAATTCAGGAATGAGTTCGCGATTTTCCATTCCGAGCTGCTTAGCCAATTCGTAAACGCGCATGAGGATTTGACACCTGTTCTTCTTTACCCGGCATCCGACTCCGACTCTGCCCGGGCCTGTAATTCCTGTTCCCGGGCTTCTTGTTGCTGGTGCAGCGCCTCGGCTTCCTCTGCAAACGCCGCCTTGATATCTTTATCCCGCTCGGCTTTTTCTTTTTCGTATTCCGTCGCGCTGATGATGTCGATCTTCCAGCCGGTCAGACGGACCGCTAACCGCACGTTCTGGCCGTTTTTGCCGATCGCGAGCGACAGCTGGGAATCCGCCACCACGACCAACGCCGACTTCTTCTCTTCGTCGACGCCGACCTTCTCGATGCTCGCAGGGTTCAACGCTTCCGCGATGAAGACGCGCGGGTCGGAGGTCCAGGTAATGATGTCGATTTTCTCGCCGCGCAGCTCACGCACCACCGCTTGAACCCGCGAACCCTTGATGCCCACGCAGGCCCCGACCGGATCGACCGCTTTTTCGCGCGACGTCACGGCGATCTTCGTCCGATCGCCAGGCTCCCGCACGATGGACTTGATCTCGACGATTTTCTCGAGCACTTCCGGCACTTCCAACTCGAACAGCTTCGCGACAAACTGCGGATGGCTCCGCGTCAAAATAACCTGCACATCCTTCGGGGTCCGGCGCACTTCCAGAAGCATGGCCTTGACCCGATCACCGCGCCGATAGGTTTCCCGCGGGATCTGCTCCTGAACCGGCAGGACCGCCTCGGTCTTGCCTAGATCCACCAGGTAGTTCCGGCGCTCCATTCCGAGAATGATGCCGTTGACCAAATCGCCCTGTCTCGTCGAATATTCTTTTTGAACCGCTTCCCATTCGGCCTCGCGGACCTTCTGGAAAATCACCTGCTTGGCGGTTTGAGCGGCAATCCGACCCAAGTCGTTCATCTCGATCAGCGACCCGATTTCGTCCCCGACCTCCGCCTCGCTGTCGAACTGGCGTGCTTCCTGAAGCGAGACCTCGGTTTTCGGATTGGTGACCGTGTCAACGATGGTCTTCTTCGATACGACAGAAATCTCACCGGTCTTCGAGTCGATCTCGACCTGGATGTTTTCAGCCTGCCCGAAACGCTTCTTGGCGGCCATGAGCAAGGCGGCTTCGATCGCGCCGATCACGCGGCTCTTCTCGATGCCCTTCGACCGGCCAAGTTCGTCGATGACGGAAATTAATTCACGATTCATAATTTACTCTCCGGCGACTGCCCCTGCAGCCACCCTCTCAATACGGCGGTAGGCGGCTACCGCGGTGATCGACTTCGGTACGGCCTAAAACGTGACGACGCGACGCGCTTCAGCGATCGAGTCGAACCCCAGGATAACCGTCCGCTCAGGGCGCGGATCGCTTACCACGACCGTCACTCCCTGCTCATTCACTTCCGTCAACAACCCGACCACACGCCACTGCCCGTCAGTCGGCTGCCGGAGCTTCACGCTCACTTGCTTCCCCACGGCCCGGCGATAATCCTGAATCCGTCTGAAGGCCCGATCCAGACCGGGCGAGGAGACTTCCAGCGTATAGGCATGGGGGAAGGGATCAGCCACATCCAAGGCCGGACTGATCGCGAGATGGGCACGCCCGCAATCTTCTACCGTGACGCCGTCCGGCTTATCGATATACACACGCACGACTGACCGCGGACCTTGCCCCACACAGACGACATCGACCAATTCCAAGCCCAAGGCCCATAGGATAGGCGATACTACCTCGCTGATGCGGTCGACGACCGGTCGGGACTCCTTCACCGGCACCCCTAGCCCTGCTTCTTTGGATAACACATTCAAGTGATCAAACAAAAAAGTGGGCCTGAGCCCACTTCCAATAGCGGAACCATAGCATGCCCCCTAGGCCAAAGCAAGGGGAGAGCTAGCCAACCAGGCCCGTAAAGCCTGCGGCAAGTCGTTGGGTAATCGGTCCGGGACGCCCGTCCTTAATGACCTTTCCGTCCACCCGAACGACGGCGAGCACCTCGACGGTGGTGCCGGTGAGAAGCACCTCGTCCGCGCCATAGAGGTCCGCCTGAGTAATGCAACATTCCTGAACCGGCAGCCCTTCTTTCCTGGCCAGCCCTAACACGACGGCCCTCGTGACCCCGGACAAAATCCGCGGCCCTTCCGGAGCAGTCATGACCGTGCCTCCACGGACAACCATCACGTTGCTGACAGCCCCCTCGGTAATCGAGCCCTCTTTGACCAAAATGGCTTCAAAGACCTGAGCCCGCTTAGCCTGCTGACGCGCGAGCACATTACCCAATAGATTCACGCTCTTAATATCGCAACGGCCCCACCTGATGTCCTCGATCGTCATCGCCTCCACGCCGGCCGCCTGCACCGATCGGCTGAGCGGGTGAAGCTCACGCACCGTCATGACGACCGTGGGCGCCAGATCAGCCTCGTAGGCATGGTCACGGGGCGCGACACCCCTGGTCAGCTGAATGTAAATTTTGGCTTCGGGGTAGGCCGCCCGCCTGATCCCTTCCAGGATACGATTGGTCCATTCGGCGCGGGAATAGGGCTGAGTCAGATCGAGCGCCGCAGCGCTACGGTCAAGACGAGCCAGATGAGCGTCGAGCTCGAAGGGCCGCCCCCCGTACGTGCGGATCACTTCATAGATACCGTCGCCGAACTGAAAGCCTCGATCGTCGATCGAAACCTTGGCGTCGGCCGGCGACACAAACGCTCCATTGACGAAAGCCACATCCGGCACGGTTACGCACTCCCGCAGGACGAGGAATCGGAAACGGTCACCTCGAAGACGCGCCGGTCTTCGGCGGTGAATTTCCACCCCATGCGTTTCTCGAACAGCACCCGATGGATTCCCGGCTTGATCGCCTGAAACTCAAAAGTCCTCCGTCCGTTATCGACGGCATTATTCCCGGCAATGCGCAGGTAATCGTCTGCCAGCATTGACAGCCCCACCGGATCGTAGGTCGGAACCCAGAGCTCTCCTCTCGTCCGATCTTCCCAGAGATGAATCCGGATGGGCTGCTCAAGGGTCGCCTGAATGACCTTGGCCCCGTCTGATAACTTAAAGCCGTCATGGTCCTGGCTGGACGTCATACTCATCGTGAATTACGCGGCAATCCGCTCCCTCTCCGCCTGATCTTCTATGTTTTCTTCCTGGGCCCGACGAAAATCTCCGCGCCCTCCACCCGCACGTCATAACTGCCCACGCAATACCCGCCCCCGTCCGTTCCTTGCCCGTTTCGAATATCGAAAGCCAGATCGTGCCAGGGACAGGCCACGACAAACCCCTTCACGCGCCCTTCGCTCAAGGGACCACCCTCATGAGGGCAGAGGTTATGAATCGCGAAATACGTCCCCTGGATATTAAACAGAGCCAGCTCGCGATTCTGGACTGTCACGACTTTTGATTGCCCGGGTTGCAGCTCTTCAACGCGGGCGACGGATTGAAATCCCTCTAACATGCGACACCGACTCCTCTTTCTAGATCTTTTCCACGCCGCAGACCTTACATCCGCAGCGTATATTTTAATTCCAGTCCGACCGTGACCCCTTCCCGCTCGATGAAACCGGCTTCCGTTTGAATCGCGTAACGGACCGCATCAGGGGCGGAACTATATTGAGGGCAGACATCTTCCACGCAGGGCGCGACATGCTCTTTCAGCCCCACGATATGATGGCTTTCATCGATCCATATCATGTCCACCGGAAACCGATAGCCTCTCGTCCAGATATGGTTCTGGCCGGTCGACTCAAAGATATAAAGCATTCCACTGTTCGCCGGCAACGTCTCCCGAAAAGCGAGACCGAAGAGCAGTTTCTCCGGCGTATCCGCCACCTCCGTCTCGAGCGTACGGCCATTCGGAAAGGACACGACAATGATGGTCTCGTCTTTGCGATCGATCAGGAAAAACGAGGCGCTCATCAGAAAAATCGCCATAAGCACGAGCGTGATAATGCGCTTCCTTTTCTGCTCCCGATCGCTTACCGATGGAATGGCCATAGATATTCTCTCTCACGACTTGTAATGGTTCACTGGGCCCAAAGGCCCATAAAACGGCCCATAAAACAGGTCGTCTAGGCCTTCTGAGCAAGGACCGTTCTGTTGACTTAGAAAAGAACGACGGACTAGAATGGGCCTCGCGTCGCGTCACGCACTATGTCGTGGCGAGACGGGCTTGTCAACCATCTGTGTCTCATTGTGGTGAGAAGGAGGCGAGGGTCATGGCGCTGCTGATTACCGATGAATGTATCTCTTGTGGAGCTTGCCTGCCCGAATGTCCGAACGAGGCGATTTTCGAAACTCGCAGCGACGCGGAAGCGAAGGGCCATCATGTCGGCGACGGCCAGGGAGTCGGCGATAGTATCTATATCATTACGCACGACCGCTGCACCGAGTGCGTCGGACACTTCGACGAACCGCAATGCGCGGCCGTTTGCCCAGTCGACAATTGCTGCATTGCCGATCCGCTCTATCCGGAAACGACGGAAGTCCTGCTGGAGAAGGTGAAGGCACTGAATCCGGACAAGACGATCGATCCGACGAAGATCTGGAGCGGCGTGCGCAACTAATCATCGCGCATCGTTCAATCGCAAAGGCCCTGCTTTTCTCCTGAGAAGCAGGGCCTTTCTCTTCTAACGGATCACGTCAGAAACCGCCCTCTCATCTGGACTTCCTTCCCGTCTCAGAGTACCGTCGCATTGATCGTTGGCGGACCGTCCGGCTCTCTCTTTTCTCGATGGAGCCGCCCATGCTTCTCACTCCCTCGCGCGGAGGTGCAACATGCGGCCTCACTGGATCATCGTCGCCCTGCTCTGCGGCATCCTCACCCTCCCCTCGCTCACGCGGGCCAGTCCGGGCGATCTGGGCACCATCATTGAAGCGTTTGTCGTGCGCCAATTTCCCGATGCGCGAGGCCACTATTGGGTAATCAACGATACCCAGTGGGAGGGAGATGAAATGGTCGTAGACATGCACACCATCGTGAGCCGGCCTCGCGAAGCAGAACCCACCGTAAACCATTTCTTATTATTGATCGTAGCGGGAGAGATCAGGGGAATTCAGAATCTTCCACTCGAACCGGGCGCGGACTGTCGCGCGGAAAAAGACGTGTAAGAACCGCAAAAAGCCATCGCCCGCTCCGCGTTGTCGCGGAGCGGGCGATGCTCATGAATCAGCTCTCGAAAACTCTTACTTGATCATCAAAATCTTGCCACCGACATGCCCTGCATGCAGCTGGCAGCGATAGGTCAGGGTGTTGCCCTGCGTCGCATAGAACATGTCGCTGGTCGGAATACCAATGTACTTCGTTTCGCCAGGCTTCAAGACCACTTCCGCCTTCATGACAAACGGCGAACCGGCGTTCGTCGCATCGGTCATCTGAAATCCATGGTCAGCGGTAGAATTGTTCGTCACCTTGAGCAAAACTGGACGACCAGGCCGAACTTTGAAATCGATGATCGTGACGGGCGGATACCACGTCTTCAAGTTGCCGATCTCGATTGCGAACAGCTGGGCATCGACGTCCAGCTCCTTGAACGCCTGACCGACCACGGAGCCAGTCTCCAGATCCCCGACTTCGACTCCACCAGCCTGGAGCGCAAACGCGGTGGATGCCCCAGTCGCGACCATCACGAGGCCGAAGAAGACCCCTAACATCGTCTTGCCCATGACCTACCTCCTTAAGAAAGAAGAAGAGAGTGATTAGGCTTGGTAAATACCTACCGCCAAGCCCACGTAGCCTTGACCTTGCTGACAACGACTTATCTGTATCTACGAATCATTCTCGTACCCGCTTCTGCGCTCGTCGAGAGGCAACCTTATAGCACAGCGACGAAAACGGAAGCAAGAAGGTTAATCTAGCTATTTCCAGGTGGCCGCTGCTCAACCGAGACGGTCGAATACGTAAATATTCTGAGCCATTTCAATAGCTTAGTTCACGGCCCCTACTTCAGGAGGCGCTTCTTGAACTGCGGACCCCATCAAGAGATCGTACGGCGCATAGTCGTCAGTGAGCACGATGCCAGCCCCCCAGGGCTGCGCGCGATGGCCCGACAGCAAGGCAAGGGCCTCGAACGGAAGCCGCTGTTGCTCAACCAATCGGTTCACCTGATCCGCAATGGTGGTGAGGTTATGCTGCTCGATCGGCGCCCCGGCGAAAAAAATCAGATTCTCCGATTTCGTCTGAGCCGATTTCCAAGGCCCCTTGACGGCAAAAGACTCGATAGAAGGAAACGACCGTTTCATCGTCTGCACGACTGCATTGGCCCGCGACAGATCTCCTCCCTCGCCGGATGACGCGAGATTCACCGCGAGGATTCCGTTCGGCGTCAGATGGGCGCGCAACTCGGCGAAGAACTCTACAGTCGTGAGATGAAAAGGAATCATGTGCCGCGCGAAGGCATCGACCCAAATAAAATCGTACCGCCGCTCTGTAGAATTCAGGAAGACCCTGGCGTCCCGAACATGCACATGATGCTGTGGAGGGGGCTGATAGGAAAAATACTCTTCAGCCATACGGACGACCACTGGATCGAACTCGACCACATCCATTTCAAGTTCAGGCCACCGCTGCGCAAGCCACTTGGCCAGCGATCCGCCTCCATGGCCTAAGATCAAGCCCTGCTTCGGCTCCGGCACCAAGGCCAGCGACGCGACCATCAACTGACTGTACGGGAGGAACAACGTGGCCGGGTCCGCCTTCCACATGACCGCATGAAACGTCCGATCCAGAACGAGATAACGGAACAGATCATCATCACGGATTCTGACTTGCTGGTAGGGGCTGTCTTCCTGATAGACCGGCAGCTTCAATTTCTGAATCGGCGACAGGGCTCCGGCCCCCAAGCCTCCGACACAGAGGATGAGTAGACCGATCACGACGGGCCGGGCGGTCGTCCCCCGGATCAACCACCAGAGACCGAGCCCCACTTGAATGGCGCCAAGCCAGGCAACGAGCGCCTGGCTACCGAGCCAGGATAAAAAGAAAAATGCCGTTCCCCAGGTTCCCAGCAAACTCCCCATCGTCGAGAGCGCGATCATCCGGCCTGTATGCCGGCCGAAATATTCAAGATCCGACACAGCCAATCGCAACATGGCCGGCAGCACGCCGCTCAGACCGAAGGCCGGCGGGCCCAGGAGCAGAGCCGCCGCCACGCAGGGACCCCACCGGGGATCCTCAATGGCCGCCGCCACAGAAAAGAGTACAGGCTGGCCGAGCCAGGCGATTAAAAAGGTCCAGGATCCGGAGAACAACAGCAAGCCTGCCAGCACCTGCGCCCCGCGATAGCGATCGGAGACCCAGCCGCCAAAGGCATAGCCGCCGCTCATAGCGGCAAGGATCACTCCGATCAACGCCCCCCAGACGAACAATGAATTTCCGAAAACCGGTGCCAGGAGCCGGCTGCCAAGAATTTCAAGCGCCATGACGACGGCGCCGGTCACCAATGCCGTCGTCAACAAAAACCAGCGAGGAATGTGCGTGGATCGATTCATAGGCCTCAAATAGAACGAACAGGTGAGAGAAAAACATCCTCCGGCGCGGTCACAGACCGCCCCAGTTCTTAAAATACCGCAATAGATCTCGAATCGAGATGATCCCGACGATCTGCCCCTCATCGGAAACTGCCAGATGCCGAATCCCCTGCTCCGCCATGATTTCACTCGCCGCATGGGCCGAACTGGCGCTATCGATCGACAGCAGCGGACTGCTCATCACGGCACGGACCAGCGTCTGTTCCGCCGACTGGGCCTCGGCCATCCCCTTGCGCACCAAATCAGACTCGCTGACCAGACCACTGTACCGGCCTGCCTCGCACACCAACAAAGCGCCGACCTTCGCCTCACGCATCGCCCGGGCCGCTTCCAGCAAGGTCGCATCAGGACCGATCGTGCGCAAGGTCCGGCACATCATCACGACAAGAGGTCGCTGCAACGGTCCGTTCTGATTCGCCATACGGTTGGTCCATCCGATTGAGGGGGCAAATACTACTCAGCCCCCGAACAGCTGTCAACGAACGGTTCCTCCCGATGGGCGGGAGCGGCAATAACGTCGTTGCTCGCCCCCGATCCCATTGCTATACTCGCCCCCGACCGTTCTTGTTACAGGAGGCCCGCAACCCATGCATATCAGTGTCATTGGAACCGGCTACGTCGGACTAGTCACAGGAGCCTGTTTTTCGGAATTCGGCGTGACCGTGACCTGTATGGACACAGATGCCAAGCGGATCGCCAGACTGGAGAAGGGCGATGTGCCCTTCTATGAACCGGGAATCTCAGAGCTCGTCGCCAAAGGCATCAGAGAAAACCGGATCAGCTTTACCACCGACGTTGCCAAGGCCGTCGACAAGGCCCTGGTCATCTTCATTGCAGTCGGCACCCCGCCGCGAGCGGACGGGTCGGCCGATCTCTCCTACGTCGAAGAAGTGGGCCGCGGCATCGCCAGAAACATGACCGGCTACAAAGTCATCGTTACCAAATCGACCGTCCCGGTGGGAACAGGCGAAAAGCTGCGCGAAGTGATCAACGCCAACCAATCGGGCAAGTTCCGCTTCGACATCGTCTCCAACCCTGAGTTCCTCCGTGAAGGGTCCGCCATCGAAGACTTCATGAGGCCGAACCGGGTCGTCATCGGCGCAGACAGCGAGCAGGCCATTGCGATCATGAAAGATCTCTATCGTCCGCTCTACCTTATCGAAACGCCCTTCGTCGTGACCGATATCCCGACGGCCGAAATGATCAAGTACGCCTCTAACGCCTTCCTCGCCACCAAAATTTCCTTCATCAACGAAATCGCGACCGTCTGTGAACGGGTCGGCGCCGACGTGCAGATGGTGGCGAAAGGGATGGGCCTCGACAACCGGATCGGGTCGAAATTTCTCCATGCAGGACCGGGATTCGGTGGATCCTGTTTTCCAAAAGATCTGGCCGCGCTCGTCCAGACGGGGGAACGAGTCGGCTACCCCATGCAGATCGCAGGAGCCGCAGCCCTCGTCAACGAGCAACAGCGGACCAGGATGATTGAAAAGATTACGAAGGAAACGGGGGGGCTCAAGGGCAAGACCTTCGCGATGCTGGGCCTCTCCTTCAAGCCCAACACCAACGATTTACGGGATGCGCCGGCCTTGGCCATTGCGCAGGAACTCATCAAACAGGGCGCCACGGTTCGCGCCTACGATCCTGCCGCGCTGGAGGAAGCCTGCCAGATCGTGACAGTCCTCGTCCCCTGCAAAGACGCGTACGAGACAGCAGAGGGAGCGGATGCCTTGATTCTCATGACCGAATGGAATCAGTTCCGGACCCTCGATTTCGACAGACTGAAGACCCTCTTGCGGCAGCCCCTCTTCTTCGACCTGCGCAATGTCTATGATCCCGACCGAATCGCGGGCTTCGGCTTCCGGCATATTTCGGTCGGGAGACCCAGCAAGGCGCCTTCGCAGGCCAAGTAGCAATGCGTTAGGTCAGTCGCGGCGCTTCAGCTTCTTTGGCTTCCTCTTTCGTTTTCGGCTTATAGCCCATCCGGTCCAAGACCTTCATCACCCGCGTCTTCAAGCGATCGTCTGCATCGGCCAGCGCGGTGGCCAAGGGCTCGACGGCTGGCTTGCCAATCTTCCGGATGATTTCCGTCACGGATTGCCGGAGCTCATCTTCCTCCGACACCAGCAGGGGCACGAGCGAGGCCACAGCCGGCCCGCCAATTTTGATCAAGGAATCGTAGGCGCGCTGCCGGACATCGCCGACTTCATCGGCCAAGGCATCGACCAGGGGCCGCACGGCGCGCACTTCTTTCAGTTCACCTAACACTTCCGCCGCATATTTCCGATTGAGCCAATGGCTGTCTTTCAGATCCAGCAGCATCGCGTCAGCGCGCGCCGCATTGGGATCCTTCGCGCGAATCCGGAAACTCTTGGCAACCCGCTTGCCGCCTTCTTCAACGACGCGGATCGTGGCGCCATCCCCGACCTTGAGCTTCTTCAGCTCTTCAAGCGCCTCGTCGTCCACATCCAGCACCACCGTCTTGCCGTCGTAGGCCAACAGTTCGACTTCGATCTGCTTCGTCTCAGGGTTCACCGCGACGACCCGTTCCGTCACGAGGTTAAACCCGTCCTTCTTCACGCCGCCCTTCGGACCGATCTGAATCAACTTTGGAGGAGCTTCATCCGCCATGATGTATATCCTTTACCTCGAAATAAAGATTACGGCTTTGCTTTCCATCCGAAACTTGCCAAGACACCCTCGACCGTTTCCTGCACCATCGTGTTCTCATCTTCGAGCAGCGGGAGCAAGGGATCGATCGCTTCCTTCGCCCCGAGCCGCGCAAGCGACTCCGCCGCATTCCGCCGCACGAGCCAATCTTCATCCTTGAGCGATTCGATCAAGGGGCCGACTCCGCGCGCATCGCCGATCTTACCCAGGGCTTCGGCCGCATGGCGCCGCACCATCCAATTATTGCCCAAGAGTCCCTCGATCAAAGCGTCTACGGCCCGCGCATCGCCGATCTTTTTCAGCACCCGCGCCACGTCCTCGCGCACCGTGTTATCGGTCAGCGCCTCGATCAACCCCGGCACCGCCCGGGCATCGCCAATACGCTCCAGCGCCCACACGGCAGCGGTCCGCACCGCGCCATCTTTGTCCTTGAGCGCCTTCACGAGGGGATCGATACCCCGCGGATCTTTCAGCTTCCCCAACCCGGCCGCCGCCTGTTCGCGAATCGCCCATTCATCGTCCGTCAGCGCCTCGATCAAGGGATCGACGACGGTGGGACCGATTCGCACGATCGCGCTAGTCGCCGCTTCCCTGATCAACACATCTTCGTCCGCCATGAGCGCGATCAGCGGCCCCACTGCGTCCTCACCCACCTGACTCAAACTGGCAATCGCATGGTCACGAAGCGCTTCGTTGTCGTCCCGAAGAGCTCCGATCAGTTGTTCGATCCGTTCCGCCTGCACATGGTCACTCATCGTCGTCCTGCCCTCCCTGACTCCCGACAGGCGTCCCGTCGAGCGCTTCCAGTTTATCGGCAATCAAGCCTGAATTGTACGCGACAAGGCCATCCCGGTCTGTCCTCAACCGGTCGAACAATTCTTTGTACGGACGCAGCACTTCCACATCCTTCACTTTGGCCAAGGCTTCCATGGCAAAGACCCGCAGGGGGCGAATGGGAATGGCCTCGATATAGAGTTGCGCCGGCCTGGCATCGCCGATCAAGCCCAGCGACTTCATCGCCAGTTCCTTCACGCCCGTATCCTTATCGCTCCGCAGCCGCTCCATCAACGGCTCCACCGCGCGCACATCGCCGATCTTACCCAGCAAGTCGGCCGCGGCTTCACGGATGACCCAATCATCGTCCTCAAGATACTCGATTAAGATCTCCACGCTCGGACGGCCGATGGCCAGCAGATTGATCACGGTACTCATGCGAGCCTCTTCCCGTTCGCTCAGCTCTTCAATCTCGCGAAGATTGTCGAAGACCTCGTTGATGCGCTCACGAATGGCGGTCAACTTCTTCAGCGTCCGCACGGCAATGTCGCGAATGGCCGGCTGCCCCATGGCCGCGATAAAGGCATCCGACGACCGGGGGTCGAGCAGACGCTCCAACATCGTCGCGGCCATGATCTGCGCTTCTGGATCTTGATGGGTCAGCAGCGCGCTCAATGGCCCGATGGCATTGGGAATCACCCCCAACAACTGCGAGGCCACCAGGCGAGTCTCCTCATCCTTCGATTCATAGAGCAGGGAGGTCAGAGCCGCGGCGGTCGTCTCGTCCAGCACACCGGCCATATGTTCCAGCGCCGATGCGCCGGCCTTGCGGACCGCGGCATCTTCATCGCGGAGCAAACCGACCAGAGGCACACCGGCTTGCGGATCGTTCACGCGAGCCAACATCGCAGCCACTTCGGCTTTCAGCGCCGGCGCACCGGTCGCCAGCACCTCGACCAACGCCTGCACCGCGCGGGGGCCGCCGGACAGGCAGGCCGCCGTCGCTCTCATCCGTCGCCAATCCTCTTCATGGACGAGCTCGGATACCAGCGTTTCAATTGTTTCTTTCGCCATAATATTTCCGCGGCCCGCTACACCCGCCCAGCCCGCCAGCCCACTCTGGCCAGGGTATCTTTGACATGGTAGAGAATATTGTCATCCGACTCACGGGTCAGCACGGCCAGCAACGGCGCAATCACGACATCCCCGAATCGGGTCAGCGCCTCCGCTGCTTCCGCCCGCGTCACCGTATAGCGGAGCGCCTTCATGAGCGACGGGATGGCCGCTTCGTCCCGGATCGTGCCCAAGGCCCTGACCGCCGCGCCCATCGTCAGGATTTCTTCATCCCACTGATCGCCGCAGCCATCGATCGGGCGCGCCGCCTCCGGTTGATCCACTCGCTCAATGACCGCAATCAACATTGGCACCGCAGAACGGTGACCGATCCGGCCCAACGCCTCAACCGCCAGAGGCCGCAGCCCGGTTGTGTTCATCGCCGTCACCAGAAACTCGACGGCTCGCGCATCCCCGATCTGACCCAATGCGCGGACTGCATCCTCGCGAACTGCCCGGTCCCGATCGTTGAAGAGCACCGATAGCAGAGGGTCCACCGCCTCCGGAGACCTGGTTTTTCCCAAGGCCTCGACCGCATGCAACCGCACGAGCCATTCCGTATGGGTCAGCGCATCGAGCAGTGACGAGAGGGCCGCCTCCCCGATCGCCGCAAGGGCCGTCGAGGTTTCCTCGCGCACGGCCTTCACCTTGTCCTGTAACAACGGCACCAGCGGCGCCACCGATCCAGGATCTTGAATCCGCCCTAACGCTTTGGCCGCATGCATCCGCACGATCCAGTCGGGGCTCTTGAGCGCCTTGATGAGTGGCGCGAGCACCCGCACATCGGCAATAGCGGCCAGCACCGACGAGGCCAACTCCTGAACTGTGAGCACCGGATCGGAGAGGCAAGCCCCCAACGTCGTCACGGCCGGCTCTCCGATAGATAAGAGGGCGCCAGTCGCCGCATCGCGCACCGCGCGATCACCGTCACGCAACACAGAAACCAACGGCGCCACCGCCCTCGGATCACGCAGCCGTCCCAGCATCGTGGCGGCCTCTTCACGAATCGCCCAATCTTCGTCCTTGAGCGCCGCGATCTGTTCGGCTACTGCGTCTGCCATATCGTTCGTAGCCTGCTAACCTCGTTGAGCAAAATCTCCCGACGGACCGAATCGGCCCGTATCGCCGAGGGGCATGTCCACCCGGGCATTGTCGACCACGCTCGAATTGACGGTGATGTCTTCCGGCGCCGGCATCCAGCCCAATTTCTCAAGAGTCTCCAGCGTCAATTGCCGCAACGCATCTTTCGCCGTGAGTCGGACCGACGCGTAGGACAGCACTCGCTCTCCTTCTTTAATCACTTCAGAGGCTTTCGGATCATACAAAAAGGCAATCAATGGCTCGATCGCCGTATCGCCGATGGTCGCCAGGGCGGCGCTGGCCTTTTCACGCAAGACTCCATCCTTCAAGAGCATGATCAAATCGGGAATGACGCGCGGATCGCGGAACTGACCCAACGCCGTCGCCGCCGCTTCCTTGATAAAGGCGTCCTCACTGACGATACAGCCGGGAGTCGGGGTTCCATCCTGGCGAATGCCCTTCCCCTTCAACGCATCCAGCACCGGAGGCAGGGCGCGAGGATCGCCGATCATGCCGAGCGAGGCAATGGCATGCCGTTTCACGACCCCGTCCTTCATCGCTTCAATCAACGCATCGATGGCCCGCGGATCGCCGATCTGGCCCAGAGCGATCGTGGCATCTTCGCGGACGGCCCGGTCCGGATCTTTCAACGTGGCAATCAGAATGTCGACGACCTTGGAGTCCCGCACCCAGGTCCGGCCGATTTGATAGTCGGTGGTCATCCCGCCGAGCGCGCGGGCTGCATGGCACCGGACGATAAAATCTTTATCCGTGAGACATTCCATCAGCGGATCGACGGAAGGCTGGCCGATCGAGATGAGGGCGGTCCCGGCTGTTTCTCGCACGGTTTTCGAGGGATCGCGGAATAGTTTGGTCAGGGCCGGGATCGCTTTGGGATCGCGAATCTTGCCCAGCGCCTCTGCCGCCGCGCTCTTCACGGCGCCGTCGCGATCGCGACAGACGAGCATGAGGGCCTCGACGGCTTTCGGGTCTTTGATTTCGCCGCAGGTTTTCGCGGCATGTTCACGGACGCGCCACCGCTCGTCCTTCAATGCGGCGATCAGGCGATCGACCGTCACGGCTCCCATCGAGGCCATGGCCTCGACGGCATCGTTCCGCACATCCATGGTGGAGTCGTTGAACAGGACGATAAGCGCTTCCACGGCTTTGGGCCCGCCGATCTTGGCCGCGCCACGGCCCGCATGGGCCCGCACGGTCCAATACTCGTCCCCGCAGGCGCCGATCAGCGCGTCCAACGTGGCGGGATTTGCCAGTTCGGCGAGGGCCTTGGCCGCCTCTTCGCGGGTGGCATCGTCGGCATCCTCGAGTGCTTCTAAGAGATCATCAAGCGCCTGGGCCATGGGTGCCGCTCCTCTACGGATAGTAGTTATCGCGCTGGCCGCCGTGCGGATAGGTCCGGCTGCAACGGATGGTTAAGGTCTGGGTCCCTCGTCCCTCCACACATTGGTCGAGGGACTGGGCAATCTCCAACTTTCCCTCCAGATTCACCGTAAAGGGAAAATCGAAAGTGAAACTGATGAACTTATATTTGCCCGGCTTCAATTTGAGCGCGCGGGACTCGGTCGTTCTGTAGGCATCCATAGACTCGGGGTCCGAGGCCTGGATGGGTGGAGTGACGCCTGGCACATACCACCAAGTCTGAGGATTAATCTTCGTCGCGTCGACGGTGATGACATGTTCCTGCGTATAGGCAGCAGGAGGACCGGCCGCGATGGCCGAAAAGACCGTCGCGGAGCTCAGCAACCCTCCCGCCAGACAACCCATCATGTACCGTTTTACATTCTGCATGCTGAGACCTACTCCAGGGATACTTTGGGAGATGCGACAAAGTCCGCCTGAAAGATTTCTTCCACGGCATGGCTTTCCCATTCTGTATGGGTCTGCAATCCCAGCGTCCGCATCACGGTCGCGCCCGTATCTAAAATAGAGACAGGCTGGTGGATCGCATAACCATGCTTGATCCCCACCCCCGAGGCGATCCAGGGCACCATCGGCACGGCTGCGTCAGCCTGGTCCTGGCCAGGATCCCGGCCCTCAGCGCTGAGCGAGGTCACGAACAGGGTCGTTCCCTTGATCAGTCCTTTTTCTTTATAGAGATCCAATACGGAATTGATCGCCTTATCCACCGAGCGAAGGGCTTCGCGATATTCCTTCGATGTCCAACCCTGAGCGATGCCAGCTCGGCCAGCCTCAGGAAGATGCACGACCAGGAAATGCGGCAAAGCCGGGATGGCATGGCCGTAACCATGACCGCTAGTCGCTTTTTTGAAATATTGACGGATGTAGGACACGATCCGGTCCGTGCTGCATTCAGGCTTCAGAGGCCCACACATCTGATAGTCGGTGTAGGGCTCCGGTCTCGCCAGCTGATAGAGCGATTCGTCCATGAGGAAAATCGCGCTGTCGCGGCCCCCGCTGAGATCGAGATAGTCGAACACGCTCGGGGCGCGTGGATAGCCGCGGCTGAATTCAAAGACGTTCCAGGTAATGCCGTGTTTTTCAACCGGCATCCCCGTAATCAACGACGCCATCGTCGGGAGCCGCAAGGCCGGCTTCACCGCCGTGGCAGACCAGGTGGCAGACCCGTCCTTCACCAGCCGGCTAAGGGTCGGCATCGTGCCGCCCTTCAGGGAGTCCTGGCTAAACCCTTCCAGGACGAAAAGAATCACATGTTCGGTCTGAACCGTTGAAACAGGAGCGGCGGCCGCCGATGGAGCAGCCACCGCCGCGCCATTCTGGAGCAATAAACCGAGAGAAAAGCACGATGTGGAAAATATTCGAAACAACCATCCGCGATTGAGGCGACGTAGCATATCCACAGACCAGTCCTTTCTGTTCCAAGGGGACGCTTAAGCTATCATGGCGTTTTCCGCCAAGGCAAGGGAGGCAGAGGCTCCGCAGGCATGATTCATCAGGGTTCATGCGGCCAGGGATGCCTCCCGGCAGAATGGTCAAGAGTCGATGTCGGTGCTATGCTTATAGCGGCCTCGTGGCTGGCAAAGAGCCGGCCCTGAGGCCTCAGTCCTAATCTAGCGAGGGTGAGGGAGATGCCGGATATCTGTGCTCAACAGGCGCCAGCTCGCTGGACGCTTCCTCACATCGCACAACCCTCCCTGAGCCTCTTCGCCCTCCTGCTCAGCCTGTCCCTCTGGCCACCCGTGACTAGGGCCGAGATCCGGGTTGTGACCGCGCAGGGGGAACACCGGATGGGGGACCGCGACACCAGGGAAGACGCCATCCGCCTGGCGACCGAAGCGGCCAAACAGCAGGCCCTGGAAGAAGTGGCCGTCTATCTCGAAAGCGTCACCGTCGTGAACAACATGGATGTGACGAAAGACGAAATTCGTACCTACACAGCCGGCTTGGTCCTGGTTCTGGAGCAAAACACGGATCTCCGTATCGATGGCGACGCCATCGTGGTCAAAACCTATCTGGTCGCCCAAATCGATACGGACGAAGTGAGCCATGCCATCAAGGCCTTGCGGGAGAACGAGGACGCCAAACACCAGCTCCTCGCCCTGCGGCAGGAAAACGATCAACTCCAGCAAAACCTCGACGCGGCGAATCAGGCCCTGGCCAAGGCCTCGACCGCAGAGCAGACACAGCAGGCGGCCCAGCAACGACAGGACATCTTGAATCAAACCCAGTCGAACGCCATGGTCTCACAGGCCTGGACCGATTGGGCCCTCGGTGCGCCGACCGTCTCTCCCGGAGTAGGGCTGGCCCAAACCCAGGCGCTCCTGAGCCTGGCCCGGAGTCTCTACCCTGCGAGCCAACATGTCCAAGCAGCCCAGCAAGTCATCACCGCGAAGCAGCCATCGTCGCCACCACAGCCGCCCGCTCCCCCGACGCCGGGCATGAAACCCTCGACCATGCCGAGCTACCAGCTCGTGCCCCATCAGGCTGGATCGCAGCGGGGTCTCTTACGGTTGAACGAAATTACCTATAAGGCGGCCCCGGCACATCAGCAATCGATGCAGCGCCAATCACAAGCAGGACAGCCTCCGATCACCAGGCGGCCTCCGCCGGCTCTGCACCAGATCCCGCGGGCTCCGCATCAGATGGCGCCTCGCACGAGGGACAACGGAGGACAGAACAGTGGCAGGGGAAGCGGTCTCAGAAATGGCAGAGGAAGGGAACGATAGCGCATGAACCATCGAAGAGCTTTCAAACCCGTCTGTTATGGCCTGGTCGCCCTAGCCTGTTCCTGGACAGGCCCTGCCACATCGGCTGAGCCGGGCCAGGCGCCTCCGGTCAGCCGGCAGGCCGAGCGGTCATTCCAACAGCTGCAGCAGATCGAGCAAGGCGTCAAAACACAAGAGCAGGCAGGCGCCAGGGCCACCCTCACGGAAAGCGCTGGGCACTATGACTCGGACCAGTACCTCATCGGGAAAGGCCAGGGAGATCTGAATAAAGGCAGAATGGTCTGCCAGCGGGTCTCGGAGCTCTCAGCCAGAACCGATCTCGCGAAACAAATCCGTGTGATGGTCAAGGAACATATGGTCGACCGGATTCGCGAGAGGACCGGACGAGAGGCGGAACAGGACATCGAGCTCACCAGAGAGGAAATCGTCCAGGAGTATCTTCAAGGCGTGAAAATCGTGGACCGCCAAGTGGACGAAGAGAAAAAAATCTGCACCGCCACCGCCGTCATGCTCAAGAGCCAGATCCAGCCCAAATCAGCCGCGGACCATCAGGAATCCACCCCGACCGCCGTTCGATAAACACGCGCAGCTCTCACGAACGCGACAGCAATAATGAGGCAAACCGTTTAGCTCCCGCGCGCCCCGCAACCGAGACCAGCACCGTCACTCGTCGCAGCTTCGACAGACAGACCAGCCCGTCGAGCATTTTCGTCTTGAAAAAAGCGCCAAATCCAGCGACAGTCGCCCTACCGTAATCAGTCCAGGAGGTCTTTCCGATGACACGATTTATCCTACTCACTCTGTGTGTATTATTGATGACCAGCAACGCATGGGCAGAATGGACGCAGAGCGGAGAAAATGAAGGCGGCATCCTTACCCACTATGTGGACCGTGGCACAATACGACGCGCAGGACATCTCACAAAGATGTGGGTACTGCAAAACTTTGCGGCGCTACAGGCGGCCGGCGCAAATGGAAAGTCGTTTCGGTCATCCAAGTCACAAATGGAGTTTAACTGCCGCGAAGAGAAGCACCGAACGCTGGCACTCTATTGGTATTCAGGGCTGATGGGAAAAGGCGACATCGTGGCGGCAGACACAGACGCTGGCAAGTGGGCGCGGAATATACCGGACAGCGTGCAAACCACATGGTGGGCGATCGCATGCAAGAGCAAGAAAAAGTGATCGGCGCAGGT
>CAMDPZ010000001.1 GCA_945905765.1 Nitrospira lenta | reverse complement strand
GCGCGTGAGAGACACGGTACAGCAGGGTCGTGACGATTTCGTCGATGGGATCGTGCGACTCGATGAGGTCCACCGGTTCGGGCTCGCCCCAGGAGGCTGGCTGATCCAAGCCTGTTCCCTTGAGCGCTTCCTTCGCATATTTGGCCAGGTCCAGGTAGACCGAGGCCTGGTAGTCGTTCGCCTTGGCATGGCGAGCCAAGGTCGGGGCGAGGGGCTCTTGCGCGCCAGGCTGACCGCAGAGTTCGCCCCAGAGGTTCTGAGGGGACCGTTGGCAGGCATCCTTGAGGTCCGCTCCGATCGCATGGAGTTCCGGCAATTGCGACGATAAGAGTCTGGTGATTTGTTTCTCCAGGGTCCTGATGCTCACGACTTGCCCGACGTTCGTTTTGGCCGCGAGGGGCAGGAGATAGCGCGTCACGTCGAAGGCCCGCGCGGCAATCGTCCGTTGATAGTCGGCCGGCTTCATCGACTCAGGACGCGGTTCACGCTCCGAAATAAATTGGATCAGCGGCTGATGCAAAATCTTATAGATCTCGCCGAGGCTGCGGAGAATGCCCTGGTAGGTGCCTTCCGTCTCTGTTCCGCGAATGGAGTCAGGCACGAACCAGGCGCCGGAGGCGAAATTCTGGTACCGGCTGGACTTCGCCTGGCCGTCCCACAGGGGCTCGTCTTCAAGCCGGATCGCGGCGAGTTCGGAGATCTCTTCAAAACAGATGATGACATGGCCCAGATCGGCGATGGAGGCATGACCGTAGTCGAAGTAGAACTGGTCCCAGAACTTTTCAGATGAATGGCCATGCACCCAACGGAGGCTGGCCTCGATCGAATCGGGCGAGCGGCTGTAGCGGGCCAAAGCATAGGCCGATTTCTCGGGCGGCATGGGGGCCAGCGCGATGACGCGGCGGGTCGGTTGATCGATACTCATACGGTTTTCCTGGAATTCCTGATCGGTCGGACACTATACCGCCGCGCGACGGTCGGTGCAAGGATGCCGGACGTCATTCATCACCCGACATGTGCGGGGCCCCGCTGACGCTGTCGAGGGACGCCGGTTCGGCACTAATTGACGCATGGCGAGTGATGTTTGGCTGGCTCCCCTTCGTTGACTTGCCCACAACCAGCCGCTTATAGTCCAAAATCTTTCTCGCGGTCGCTGACTATGGACATCATCAAAGCCATCAAGGGCATTAAAGATATTCTTCCGGAGGAAACCCCCCGGTGGCGTTTCATCGAGGATACGGCCAGGCGCTGGGCTCTCTGCTACGGGTATCAGGAGATCCGGATCCCCATCTTCGAGCTAACCGCGCTCTTTGCCAGGAGTATCGGGGCTGCGACGGATATCGTGGAAAAGGAGATGTATACCTTTCCCGACCGGGACGGAACCTCGCTGACCCTGCGCCCGGAAGGCACAGCCGGCACGGTCCGCGCCTTCATCGAACATAATCGGGCGGCCGATCCTCTCCCGCAGAAATATTTCTATATTGGACCGATGTTCCGCCACGAGCGGCCTCAGGCGGGACGGCTCAGACAGTTCCATCAATTCGGCGTCGAGTCGTTCGGCACATCGGATCCCCGAGTCGACGTCGAGGCGATTGCCCTGCTGTGGCGCCTGCTCTCGGATCTGGGCCTGCCGGACCTCACGCTCGAGATCAACAGTTTGGGCAGCGCCGGCGATCGTGCCGCCTATAAACCGATCCTCCTGGCATTCCTCGCACAGCATGAAGCCAGCCTTTGCGCCAACTGCCGGCGCCGCATGGAAACGAATCCTTTGCGAGTGTTGGATTGCAAGATACCGGAATGCCGGACTGCGACTGAGGCAGCGCCCAAACTGACCGACCATCTCGCGCCGGAAGCCCGTGCCCATTTCGACCAGGTTCTGGCCGGCCTCCAGGCCATTGGAGTGCCCTACAAGCTGAATCCTCGTTTGGTACGGGGGCTCGACTACTATTGTTTGACGAGTTTTGAAATTACCTCGACCCATTTGGGGGCGCAGAACGCGGTAGGAGCCGGCGGACGTTATGACGGTTTGGTGGAAACGCTCGGCGGCCCCTCTGTCCCAGCTATCGGTTTCGCGGTTGGACTTGAACGGGTGTCCCTGATGCTCCCGGAGACAATGGCATCCTCGCTTCACGAATGTCTCTATTATGTCGCGGCCTTCGGAGAGAATGGCACAAAGCTCGGGCTCGTGCTGCTCGACGAACTTCGCCAGTTAGGTCTCTCAGCCCAATGTGATTATCGCGCTGCCACGCTCAAAGCCCACCTGCGCCAAGCCGATCGGTCGAAGTGCCGATATGCCATTCTTTTGGGTGACGATGAGGCAGGTCGCGGCTCTGTCATCCTCCGCAATCTGGAGTCTAAAGCCCAGGAAGAACTCCCTCTGGTTGGTCTTGCCTCCCTCCTAAAATCTCGCACGATCCCGTCGTAAAGCCTCAGATTTTTGATATTGACTTTGTGTGGAAAACCCCGTACGCTCGTCCGCGTTACACTTCATAAGTAATTGATTGTATTGTCGTCTTTAATTAATTACTATGGCAGCTCGCAAGCTCGGACTCTTGTTATCCACAGCCCCTTCTCATCCCAGCGTTGAGACTGTTGTTCAACTGGCTCATGCTGCTCTGCGCCGTGGCGTTGAGGTCTATCTCTATCTCATTGATGAGGGGGTCAAGATGGCCACGGACCCACGCTATCTTGGCTTGATCGATGCGGGAGTGAAGCTGTCTGTCTGTGCTTATGGTTGCCAGCAACATGGTGTGCCAACTGCCACGGTCGATTCGAGGATTTCATTATCCGGGTTGGTCGTGTTGTCTGGAATTATTGATGGGTGTGATCGCTTTCTCGCGTTTACATAAGACGTTGTTCTCACTGTTTTTAGGGTTCTATGTCGAAACGGATTGCGGTGGTGATTTCAGAAGATCCTTTTGTCACCGCTCGTCCGGTTGAAGCCCTTCGTATTGCATTGGGGCTTTGCGCTGGAGATCATGAAACGACTGTCGTTCTTTTAGGTCCTGCTTCCCGTTTGTTAATGACAGAGACTGAAGAGATTATAGATGTTGATATCCTTGAGAAATATCTTCCCTCATTCAAGCATCTCTCTGTTCCCTTTATTGTTGAACCGGGAACGGTCATGAATGATTGGTCTGATAGTTTTTCTGTGACGATCCGCACCGCTGATGAAATTAGGCAGTTAATTCGCACTGTTGATAGAAGTCTCGTGTTTTAAGGATGTGATGGGTATGACGCTTTATCTTCTTCGACAACAGCCGGACCGGATCTCGCACTCGCTTTTTTCTGCGATCGATCTAAATATGGAAGTTGTTTCTATTGAGCCGATTATGTCGATGATTCCTTCTTCATATGACGATTTGATTGAGAAAATCTTCTCATCGGAACAGGTCATTGTTCTATAGGTCTGTTAGTGGCTCTTCTTCTAATTTATTATGTATAAGAAAGAATTAGTCGTCGTAGTAGGAGTAAGAGTAGGTGCTGTGGATATTGTGGATGGGAATTAACGTATTGAATTTATGGGCAGGCTCACACGCTGTCTATGTGGAGATAGTTGGGGATTGACTCTGGGTAACCCCTGCATGCAGAGTCAGTAACCTGTGTTAATGGGAGCAGTAGATCGTGGATGAATTCTCCTTTGAGATGAAAAGGTTGAGATCGAAGACCTAAAGACAATCTGAAGAACCAGGTTATCCACAGGTGTGAATAAGCCTGTGTATGAAGAATGATACAGAACTAATGACTAGCGCAACTATCTGGCAGGACGCCTTGGCTCATATCCAAGGGAAAGTGCCAAAACAGGTCTATGATACGTGGTTTACGCCAATTCACCTTGAAAGAATTGAGGATTCCACGGCTCAACTGGGAGTCCCGAATAAGTTCTTCGGGGATTGGCTCAGTCAGCATTATGGACCTCTTTTGATGGAAGCCATCTCCGCGGCCAGGGGTGGTGAGGAAACGTCGATTACTTTTGCCATCTCTCATAAGCAACCGGCCAGCCAATCTGAGACTGGTGGGAGTTCTGTTGTCACGAGCCGCCAGGCCACCGGGGCTCGGCCGAAACGGGGCATCCAGCTCAATCCCAAGTACACCTTTAAGAATTTTGTGGTGGGCGCGGGGAACCAGTTTGCCCATGCGGCTTGTATGGCGGTCGCGGAACAGCCGGCGAAAGCCTATAACCCGCTCTTTATCTATGGAGAAACAGGATTAGGGAAGACCCACCTCTTGAACGCCATTGGCAACTATGTGGCGGAACGGACCGATCTCCGCATTGCCTATTTGACGACCGAGCAGTTTACGAACGAGGTCATCAACTCCATTCGCTACGACAAGATGATGGATCTGCGGAAGCGGTACCGTCATATCGATATGTTGATGATCGACGATATTCAATTTTTGGCGGGCAAGGAACGGACGCAGGAAGAATTCTTTCACACATTCAACGCCCTCTATGAAGCGCATAAGCAGCTGGTCCTTTCGAGCGATCGCTTTCCCAAGGACATGCCCGACATTGAGGAGCGTCTGCGGTCGCGGTTTGAATGGGGCCTGATTGCGGATCTTCAACCGCCGGACGTGGAAACGCGCATTGCCATCTTGCGGAAAAAGTCCGAGGATGAGGGCGTTACGTTGCCGGAAGACGTGGTCCAGTTTCTCGCCACCACGATGAAGAGCAATATCCGCGAGCTTGAAGGTTCGCTGGTGCGTCTTGGCGCCTATGCCTCCCTCACCGGCCAAACGATCACGCTGGAGATGGCGAAGAATGTGCTCCGGGATCTGATCGGCAGCAAAAAGAAGATCGTGTCCATGGACGATATTCAGGAAACGGTGGGCGCGCGCTTCCATGTGAAAATTTCCGACCTGAAATCCCGTCGCCGGAGTAAAACGTTGGTGCATCCGAGACAGATCGCCATGTATCTCTGCCGGGAACTCACGGACTCCTCCTATCCCGAGATCGGACGGCAGTTCGGGGGCAAAGACCATACGACCATCATCCATGCCTGCAAACAGGTCATCAAAGCCAAAGATAGCGACAGTGCATTAAGTGCCACGTTGGACAGCTTAAAGGAGCAGATCCTGCGAGCGTGAGCCACGCGCTAAGGGGAAAGATATTATGAAACTGCGTATGGGACGAGTCGAGCTCTTGACGGGCCTCCAGCGGGTTCAAGGTGTCGTGGAGAAGCGCAACACGATGCCGATCCTCTCGAACATCTTGCTCGAGGCGAAACAGGAGGGGGTGGAAATTGTTGCCACCGACCTCGAAATCGGCATGCGCGGCCTCTACAAGGCGACTGTGGAGAAGCCAGGAGGGGTGACGGTCTCAGCCAGAAAGCTCTACGAGATTATCAAGGAGCTGACGGTCAATGAGATCGAGATCACGTCCGGCGAAAATAACTGGACGACGATTCAAGCCGGCAAAAGCCAATTCAAGATCGTGGGCCTCCCCAGCACCGACTATCCCGCCTTGCCGACGATTGAACGGGAGGGGCTCATTCCCCTCGCCGGGGCCGGATTTTTAGAGCTGATTCGCAAGACCCTCTTTGCGGCCGGGGACAATGACGCGCGCTATATTTTCAATGGGCTGCTGGTGACCTTGATCACGTCGGAGAAGAAAACGATCTTGCGGCTGGTCGGCACCGATGGCCATCGGTTGGCGGTGGCCGAGCAGGAAGTCGGCAATGCCGGCGTCAAAGGGGCGCCGCAAGAGATCAAGGCCATCATTCCG
This sequence comes from Nitrospira lenta, assembly GCA_945905765.1. Lineage (GTDB taxonomy): Bacteria > Nitrospirota > Nitrospiria > Nitrospirales > Nitrospiraceae > Palsa-1315. The sequence goes on along the minus strand of CAMDPZ010000001.1, from coordinate 118,572 downwards.
AAGAAGGCGGCGCATGAGATGCAGCGCCTGTTGGAAGAGGGCGGCGAGGGCGAGCCCTTGATCGGGTTCACCAAAAATCTCATGATCTTCCGGAAGAGCGGGCTGTTGCTGACCTCGCGCTTGATGGAAGGAAATTACCCGAACTATCAGCAAGTGGTGCCGAAAGAAACCGGTAGAAAGATCGGGGTCAACCGCCACGAGTTGGAAAGCGCGCTCCGGCGTGTTTCCGTGCTGTCCCGCGATAAGGCGAACGCGGTGAAGGTGTCGTTCGTCACAGGACAGATGACCCTGTTCTCCAGCAATCCGGATTTCGGGGAAGCGACCGAAGAGCTGGCGGCGAAGTACGAAGGTGAGGCCTTGAACACGGGGTTCAACGCCCGCTACCTGCTGGACGTCCTGGGCGTGATGGATGGAGAGACGATCACTCTGCAGATGGACAATCCGCTGAGCCCCTGTTTGATCCAGGAGTCGGACAGCCCCGGGTTCAAATGTGTCGTGATGCCAATTAAAATCTAGCTGAGTTCAGCGACGAGCGGTCAGCCGCTGAAGGCTGAAACTTTAAGGCTGTATTGAAACGGGAGACTGATGGCCAGTAACGACAGCGAGACCACACCGAAATCCGAGAGTTACGGCGCGGATCAAATCAAAGTGTTGGAGGGCCTGGACGCCGTGCGGAAGCGTCCGGCGATGTACATCGGCAGCACCGGTGTGGACGGCCTCCATCACCTCGTCTATGAAGTCGTCGACAACAGTGTCGATGAACATATGGCGGGATTCGGCGAAACGATCGAGGTCACGATCCATATCGACGGCAGCGTCACGGTCGTGGATAACGGCCGCGGTATTCCCACCGGAATGCATTCCACGCAAAAGAAGTCAGCCGCCGAAGTGGCGCTCACGGTCTTGCACGCGGGCGGCAAGTTCGAGCAGGGAGCCTATACGGTGTCCGGCGGGCTCCACGGCGTGGGCATCTCCGTGGTCAACGCTCTGTCCGAATGGCTTGAGCTGGAGATCTGGCAGGACGGCCAGGTGTTCGAGCAGCGTTACGAGCGGGGCAAACCGACCGCTCCGCTCAAGATGACGGGCAAGACCAAGCGCCGCGGCACGAAAGTCACCTACAAGTCCGACGGGCAGATTTTCGAAGTGCTCGATCTCAGTTTCGACGTGCTGGCGCAGCGGCTGCGCGAGCTCGCCTTCCTGAATAAGGGACTCGAGATCACGCTCAAGGATGAGCGGAAAGAACCGGTCAAGGAACAAATCTTCAAGTACAAGGGCGGGATCGTGTCGTTCGTCGAGCATCTGAACGAAGCGAAGGTGCCGCTGCACAAGCCGATTTATGTGCAGGTTGAAAAGCCGGAGATGATCCTGGAGGTCGCGCTCCAATACAACGACAGCTACGCCGAGAATCTGTTTTCCTTTGCGAACAACATCAATACCAAGGAAGGCGGCACCCACTTGGTGGGCTTCAAGGCCGCGCTCACTCGCACGATCAACAGCTACGCGAACGCCAACGACCTGCTCAAAAAAGATACCGAATCGCTGACCGGTGACGACGTTCGTGAAGGACTCACCGCCGTGGTCAGCGTCAAGGTCCGAAATCCTCAGTTCGAAGGACAGACGAAGTCCAAGCTGGGCAATAGCGAAGTGAAGGGCATCGTCGAGGCGGCGGTCAACGAGGCCCTCGGGAACTATTTCGAAGAGAACCCGACCGTGGCGCGCAAGGTCATCGGCAAAGCCATCGACGCGGCTCGTGCCCGTGAAGCGGCGCGCAAAGCGAAGGACCTGATCCGGCGCAAGAGCGCGTTAGATGGGGGCTCGCTGCCCGGCAAGCTGGCCGACTGTTCGGAAAAAGATCCGGCCATGAGCGAGCTCTATATCGTCGAGGGAGATTCAGCCGGCGGTTCCGCCAAGCAGGGGCGCGACCGCAAGTTTCAGGCGATTCTGCCGCTCAAAGGCAAGATCCTCAACGTGGAGAAGGCGCGCTTCGACAAAATGTTGTCGAGCGACGAGATCCGGACGTTGATCATGGCGCTCGGCACCGGCATCGGCCGCAAGCGCGACGATAGTGAAAAGCCCGACAAAGATTCGTTCGATATCAGCAAGGCCCGGTACCACAAGATCATCCTCATGACCGACGCCGACGTGGACGGGAGCCACATCCGGACCCTGCTCCTCACGTTTTTCTTCCGGCAGATGCCGGAGCTGCTGGAACGGGGCTACATCTATATCGCACAGCCGCCGCTCTTCAAAGTGAAGAAGGGCAAGACGGAACGATACCTCAAAGATGAATTGGCGTTGAACGAGCATTTGGCCGACATCGCGGTCGAGGATGTGGAAGTGTATATGGAGGGGACCCAGGGTTATGTCACGGGACGACGGCTCCTGCCCATCCTCAAGAAGTTGATCGGCTTCGAGACCCTGCTGGGCCGGCTGAACAAGAAACCGCATGAGGCCAGTATGGTGCGGGCCTTTGTGGATGAGCCGGGACTGGATCGCGAGCTGCTTAAAGATCGGGAGGCCGTCAAGAAGGTCGTGGCGAACGTCAAGAAAACGCTCGCGGTGGTCTATCCGAAGCTCACGCCGACGCTGGAGGTCATCGAGGATGAAGAACATCAATCCAACAAAGTCACCTGCCGGTTGCACGTCAACGGTGTGACTCATGGTTTCGACCTGACGCACGAGCTGGTCGGCTCCGCAGAATTCCGCGAATTGCAGAAGCTCGCTCCGTCGGCGATCGGGTTTGGCCGGGCTCCGTACAAGGTGAAATCCGATGACCAGGAGCAGCTCCTGCCCGCGACGGCTGAATTGGTCAAGGCGATCCTCGACAAGGGCAAGCATGGGCTCGCGATCCAGCGGTACAAGGGTCTGGGCGAGATGAACCCGAATCAGCTTTGGGAAACGACGATGAATCCGGAAGTCCGGACTCTGTTGAAAGTGAAACTGGAAGACGTGCCCGGCGTCGACGAGATTTTCACGATCCTGATGGGCGATGAGGTCGAGCCCCGGCGAAACTTCATTCAAGCCCATGCACTCGAGGTCAGAAATCTAGACGTGTAACGTTGAACGGTGGAAGAAGAACGGTCTTCCATTATGTGTGACCATAGCCCTGTTAGGATGCTCAAAATGGTCATCCAGCAAGGCCGCAGGCGAGCGAAAATCCAAGGCGTACCCGGAGGGGTACGGTGAGGGTTTTCACGAGCCGAGAACGACGCTGGTGATCATTTTCAGCATCCGTGGAGAATTAGATGCCACCTGATGAACGGTTAGGACATATCGCCATCGAAGACGAGATGCGCTCGTCGTACCTGAGTTACGCGATGAGCGTCATCGTGGGCCGGGCGCTTCCCGACGTGCGTGACGGCCTCAAGCCGGTCCATCGCCGGATCCTCCATGGCATGAACGAGATGGGTCTGGCGTCGAACCGGGCCTACCGCAAGTCCGCCAAGATCGTCGGCGAAATCATGGGTAACTACCATCCCCATGGCGACAGCGCGATCTACGACACCCTCGTCCGTATGGCGCAGCCCTTCAACATGCGCTATATGCTCGTGGACGGGCAGGGCAATTTCGGATCGGTCGACGGCGATCCTCCGGCGGCCATGCGTTATACCGAAGCGCGCCTGACGAAGGTCGCCGAGGACATGCTCGCCGATATCGATAAGGACACGGTCGATTTCGGGCCGAACTACGATGAGTCATTGGTCGAACCGCTGGTGCTCCCCTCGAAAATCCCGAACCTGCTCGTCAACGGCGCAGGCGGCATCGCGGTGGGTTATGCCACGAACATTCCGACCCACAATGTCGGCGAAGTGATCGAGGGGCTCCTCCAGTTCCTGGAAAATCCTGATATCACGATCCCCCAGTTGATGAAGAAGATCCCGGGCCCCGACTTCCCGACGGCCGGCTTCATCTATGGCACGGCCGGCATCAAGTCCGCCTACGAGAGTGGACGGGGCCTGCTGACCTTGCGCGCGAAAGTGAAGATCGAGACCGATGAACGGACGGATCGCGAACGGTTGATCGTCACGGAGCTGCCCTATCAGGTCAATAAGTCCAAGCTGATCGAAAAGATCGCCGAGTTGATCCGGGAAGAACGGATCAAAGGGATTTCCGATCTGCGTGATGAGTCCGACCGGGACGGCATCCGCGTCGTCATCGAGCTCAAGCGCGGCGAAATCCCGCTCATCACTCTGAACAACCTGTATAAGCTCACGCAGCTCCAGACGACCTTCGGGGTCATCATGCTTGCGCTGGTGAACAAGCGGCCGGAGGTCTTGAACCTCAAGCAGATCCTGCACCATTTCATCGAGCATCGGCGCGAAGTCGTGGTCCGGCGGACCGCGTTCGAACTGCGCAAAGCGGAAGAGCGGGCCCATATCCTCGAAGGTCTTAAGATCGCGCTCGACAATCTGGATGCAGTCATTGCCTTGATCCGGCGGGCGCCATCGCCCGATGAGGCCCGCGTGGGCCTGATGCGGGAATTTTCGCTGAGCGAAATCCAGTCGAACGCAATTTTGGAGATGCGGCTTCAGCGGCTTACGCAATTGGAACGCAACAAGCTCATCGAAGAATACAAAGAAGTCTTGAAGCAGATCGAGCGGCTGAAGTCGATCCTGAGCAGCGAAGCGCTGGTGCGCACGATCATCAAGGATGAGTTGATCGAGGTGCGCGAAGCGTACAAAGACGAGCGCCGCACGCAGATCGTGAAAGAAGAAGCGGAAATCACGCTGGAAGACATGATCGCGAACGAAGAAGTGGTCGTGACGATCTCGCATGCCGGCTACATCAAGCGGAACCCGGTCACGCTCTATCGGGCGCAAAAGCGCGGCGGCAAGGGCAAGATCGGGATGGGGGTCAAGGAGGAGGATTTCGTCGTAACCCTCTTCACCGCTTCCACGCACGAGTCGCTCCTGTTCTTTACGGACGCCGGGAAGGTCTATTGGCTGAAGGTCCATGAGATTCCTGACGCGGGCCGGGCTGCCAAGGGCAAGGCCCTGGTGAACTTGCTGGCGCTCTCCGGCGACGAGAAGGTCACGGCGACGGTGCCGGTCAAAGAATTCCGCGACGACCGGTTCGTCGTGATGGCGACCAAGCAGGGCATCATCAAGAAGACGGAACTGTCGGCCTACGGCAATCCCCGCCAGGGCGGCATCATTGCTCTGTCGTTGGATAAGGGAGATCGGCTCATTAGCGTGCATGTCACCGACGGCCAGCGGGAAATTCTGTTGGGCACGAAGAAGGGCATCACGATCCGTTTCAAGGAAGACGAAGCCAGGCCGATGGGCCGCACGGCGCACGGGGTGCGCGGCATTGCGTTGGAAGAAGGCAACGAAGTCATCGGGATGGAAACCATCACGCCGGATTCCACCACCCAAATCCTCACGGTTACGGAGGGCGGCTACGGAAAGCGTACGCCGGTGAACGAGTATCGCATCCAGGGGCGCGGGGGCAAGGGCATCATCAGCGTGAAGACCAATGAGCGCAACGGACTCGCCGTCGGGTTCCTGCAAGTCCGGGATGGCGACGAGATCATGCTGATGGCCGCGCATGGCAAGGTGCTGCGGTGTAAGGTGGATGAATTCCGCGAGATCGGCCGGAACACCCAGGGGGTTCGGATTCTGGATCTCGACGGCGAGGGCGACCGGGTTGTGGCCGTCGCGCGGTTGGCGGAAGCGGTTGAGGTTGTTCCAGAGGAAGGCGGCGCTTAACGGATATGCGCGGCATGCTATGCCTTGTGCGTTGAGCCTTCCATGGATGAGCAGGATTTTTCTTCAACGGCCCCTTCCGGATCCAAGGCGAAAAAGCCTCTGGATACGGTCGTCAAGTTGGCTATCGGCGTTTTGGTCGGGTCCTTCGCTCTGATCTGGGGCGGGATGTATCTCAGCCGTCCCGACCGGTCGATCCCTCCCTATAGCATCGGATCGCAGGAGGAGACCTCCGTCGCGATCCATGTTCCGCCCTGGACGAGCGATGGTGAAATCGAAACGCTCATCGAGCGCTTTCGCAAAGTCGGCCATGAGACGCGAAACTTCGGACCGATGAAGGTCCGGCCGACGACGCCAGACGATCCGACCGAGCGCTATCGCCTCCTCACCATTTATATCTTTTCTCTCGATGCCTGGGCGGAGCCGGCCATGCTGCACCAGTACCTGGCCGGGGAAGACCGAGATGTGCGGGACGGCTTTCGGAAAGCTTTGCGGGGACTGTACCGGCTGACTGAGTCGGAGGAAGAGGGGCGGATCGGTCCGTTGCTGGATGGGCCGGAGACGGCGGCGACGCAGGTCTATGCCCGGCAACTTTTCAAAGGACCGCTCAGCCTGCCTTCGGTCCGCGCGGTTGAGCCAACGATTGCGCCATGAGCTGCGCCAGGTGATGGCGGAGATCCGGATCCTGGATCGTGGTCACATGCTCCGAGATTTCCGCGAGCAACTCGGCGCTCGCAGGCGGGGTGGCCTCGGGCAGGGCCTCCGGTGACGAGGGTGCCCGGTCGGCTTCCGGCAGTTCCCCTATCTTCAATACGATATCGGTGACGACTTCCGAGCCGGCGACCTGGTTGAGTTTTTGAATGAGCGTCGGCTTCAGGAAGGTGAGCTGGTGCAGCCAGACACTGTTATGGACCAGGAGATAGAGCTTCTTGTAGCGAATCTGGTCCGGCCAGGTATTGGACGCGATCGGTTCTCCGACGATGGAGACCCAGTCCCGGCGCAAGCGGCTTTCCAGCAGCTTGGATTCGAGACCCAGGCGGCGAGCCAGCCCCTCAAGGATGCTGGAAATCGAATCGATGGGGCCAAGTCCTCGCATGGCGGCATCATAGCAAAAATTGCTGTGGCAAGCAGCAGCCCTGTTCCATCATGTCAGGAGGATCGTTTCCTGGTATCCTGAGCAGAGAGTGATCCGCGATCGACCTTTTGAGATGAAAGTCTGACGCCTGATGGGGAAAGAGAGAGCCAGCTTCGAGAAAGCGGTGGTCACGAACCGCAAGGCGTACCACGACTATTTCATTGAAGAGAAGTTCGAGGCGGGCATCATGCTCCAGGGCACGGAGGTCAAATCTCTGCGCGAGGGGCGTGTGAACCTGTCAGATAGTTATGCCAGCGTGAAAGATGGCCAGATCTTTCTTCACCATTGTCACATCAGTCCCTACAGCCACGGGAACATTTCGAATCATGAGCCGCTACGTACCAGGAAACTGCTTCTTCATCGCAAGGAAATCAACAAGCTCCTCGTGAAGACGAAGCAGCAAGGGCTCACGATCATTCCGCTCCGCATCTATTTTTCCAATCGGGGCCTGGCCAAGGTCGAAATCGGGCTGGCCAAAGGCAAGAAGCAGCATGACCGCCGGGAATCCGACAAGGTGCGTGAAGCAGGCCGGGAAGTAGAGCGGGCGATGAAGGATCGAAGGTGAGCCACGAGCGACGGAATGCGTGATGGCAGATCCCTCTCCTAGTTCCAATTGGAACTCAGCATAATCCCGCATGAGTTGTCGGTGAAGCCGGTCATGAGGCGACGGGAGAAATGATGGATCAGGTCCGTCTGTATGAGCCAGGCTCGACCCATGTAGTCGGCGACGGGTTTCATGTGCGGAATTTGTTTCCGAGCAATGAGATCGATCGCGACGTCAGTCCCTTTCTCATGTTGGACTATGCGGGACCGACCTTTTATCCCGCGACGGATCACCCGCGCGGCGTCGGCGAGCATCCTCACCGCGGATTCGAAACCGTCACGATTGTCTATCAGGGAAAAGTCTCGCATCGCGATTCCGCGGGAAACTCCGGCGTGATCGGTCCTGGCGATGTGCAATGGATGACGGCTGCTTCCGGGGTTGTGCATGAGGAGCTGCATGAGCGGGATTGGGCTCAGCAGGGCGGAACCTTGCAGGCGGTCCAACTCTGGGTCAACTTGCCCTCCTCCCATAAAATGACGGCGCCGAGGTATCAAACGTTGGAGACCGAGGCGATTCCCCTTGTGCCATTGGAGGGAAGAGCCGGATCGGTACGGGTGATCGCAGGTGAATTCGGCGGAGCCAAGGGACCGGCTACGACGGTTACGCCGATGCAGCTTCTGGACCTTCGTCTTCTGGCGCAACGGGGCATGGCCCTTCGATTTGCCCTTGGCTGGAATGTGGCCCTGTTCGTGCTGAGCGGGCAGGTGACGGTGAACGGATCGAACCCGGTCGGTGAGGCGCAGTTGGCCGTGCTGGCCAGTTCCGGCGCGCCGATCCTGCTTGAGGCGCAAGAGGATGCGATGCTCCTGGTCATGGCGGGGGAGCCGATTCACGAGCCGATCGCACGGTATGGACCCTTTGTCATGAACCGGCAGGACGAACTAGCGCAAGCCGTCAATGATTACCGTGCAGGAAAGATGGGGCATCTGGACTGAGAGACCGTCTCAGATCAGCAGCGCAAGCCATGAAGATTGAAATCTATTCCGATGTGATCTGTCCCTGGTGTTTTGTCGGCAAGCGCCGGCTGGAACAGGCGCTGGGACAGATTGGGCTAGCGCAACCGGCTCAGGTGTTGTGGCGACCCTTTGAACTGAATCCGACCATGCCGAAGGAAGGCCTGGATCGACGCAGCTACCTCGAAGCGAAATTCGGCGGAGCCGCGTCTCTCAAGACGATGGAAGATCGGGTGGCTCAAGCCGGCGAAGCGGAGGGGATTGAGTTCTCGTTCGATAGGATTGCCAGGACTCCGAATACGTTCGATGCCCATCGGCTTATCTGGTTTGCGGGACAACAGGGCTGTCAGGATACGGTGGTCGAGGCGCTCTTCTTCTCCTACTTCACGGAGGGGCGCGATATCGGGAATCTCGATTCCTTGACCGAGGTCGCAGTCGAGGGCGGGCTCAATCGCGAAGAGGCTCTGACCTTTCTGTCCAGCGACAAGGCCGTTCAAGAAGTTCGAGCCGAAGAGGCGGCCGGGCACCGGTTGGGCATTCGCGGGGTTCCTTATTTTCTCCTCAATGGGAGTCTGTCGATCTCCGGCGCGCAGCCTCCCGATGTCGTTGTGTCTGCTCTGCAGCAGGCAGAGGAAGCGGCCGGGAGAGAAGAAATTCGCAAGGCGCCGAGGTAGAGAACCGGCGAATAAAAAGGTAGACTACGCAACCGATGCAACCTGAACCGAATCTGAGCCTAATAACCGGGCGCATGGCAGCGAGGATCGCCTCCCATGGGCTCGCGGCGCTTGTCCTCATGTGGTCCATTGGCTGCAAGAAAGAAGCAGTGCCGGCGCCGGCCCGGAATGTGGCGCAGGTCGAGGTGGTCACGGTGGCCAGCCAAACGATCCCGGACGAACCGGAATTCATCGGGCAGGCCGAAGCCTCGCGCCCGGTGGAGATTCGCTCGCAGGTGACCGGTCTCTTGAAGGCCCTGCTGTATCAAGAGGGGCGTGACGTCAAGAAGGGCGCTCCTCTCTATCAGATCGATCCCGTCCCGTTCCAAGCCGCCGTGGCGATGGCCAAAGCCAAGATTGCCGAGGCGGAAGCGCGGTTTGTGCAAGCGAGACAGGACTTGGCCCGCGTGAAGCCGCTTCTGGCGCAGCAGGCGGTCAGCCAGAAAGATGTCGACGATGCCATGGCCGGAGGCCTTGCCGCCCGAGCGTTGCTGCAAGGCGCGCATGCCGAGCTGACCAAAGCGCAGTTCGACCTCGACAATACGCTCATCACGTCCCCTATCGATGGCTTGATCGAACGGAGCCATTATTACGAAGGGCGCCTGGTGTCGGCGCAAACGGATTTGTTGACGATTGTCCACCGCGTGGATCCGATGTATGTAGTGGTGAGTGTGCCGGAGACCTTCATCCTCAAACGGCGGCGGGACATCGAGTCGAAGAAAATTCATCACCCCGGGGTCTATCAGTTGCGGGGCCAGCTCACATTGATGGATGACACAGTCTATCCCCATGAAGGGGTGCTCGATCTCCTGGATCCGGGCCTGCGGACGGAAACCGGGTCTCGCCAAACCAGAATCACCTTTCCCAATCCGCAGCGACTGCTTTTGCCGGGCCAGTTCGTGAAGGTGCGTTTCACCGGCGATACGAAGACGGATGCGATCCTCATCCCGCAACGAGCCGTCCTGCAAGGTCCCCAGGGCCCCTTCGTCTATGTGGTCAACCGGGACGAGAAGATCGAAATCCGGGCCGTGGCCGCATCCGACTGGAAGGGGGATCAATGGTTCATCGAGCGAGGTCTGAGCCGGGGCGATCGCGTGGTGGTGAACGGATTGATGAAGATCGGTCCCGGCGCGCCGGTGAAGGCCGTGTCCTGGGGCGTAGCCCCTGTGCCGGCCGCAGACTCCGTTCCTTCCAGGCCTCAATAAAGGATCATTTGTGACGTCGCACGTCTTCATCGACCGGCCGATTCTCGCGTCGGTGGTGTCCATCATCATTGTCGTGATGGGGCTCCTCGCGTTGCAGTTTCTGCCGGTGGCCCAGTTCCCTGAGATCACTCCGCCGGTCGTGCAGATCGATGCGGACTATCCAGGCGCCAGCGCGGAAGTCGCCGCCGAGTCGGTCGCCAGGCCGATCGAGGTCACGCTCCCCGGCATCGATAATTTATTGTACTTCGACTCCACCAGCAGCAATGACGGGCATGTGACGATCAAGCTGACGTTCGAGATCGGCACCGATCCGGACATCGCCCAGGTCCAAACCCAGAATCGTCAAAAACTCGCCGAACCGCAGTTGCCGACGGAAGTCATCCGGCAGGGCGTGACCGTGAAGAAGGTGTCCCCGGACCTGGTCGCGGTCATTGTCCTGAAGTCGACCGATCCCTTGCACGACGCGGTCTTTCTTTCGAACTACGCGACGCTCCGGGTGGTCGATGACCTGAAGCGGGTCAAGGGCATCGGGGATGCGGTGGTGTTCGGGCAACAGAATTACAGTATGAGGATCATCCTCAATCCCCTGCTCATGGCGAAGCTGGGCCTTGTGCCGAGCGATATCGCTTCCGTCATTCGTGAACAGAATCGCGATTATCCGTCCGGGACCATCGGGCGGGAGCCGGCGCCTTTGGGCACCGAGTTGACGATTCCCATCATCACGAAGGGCCGGCTGACCGAGGTGAAGGACTTCGAAGAGCTGATCGTTCGCGCCCTGCCGGACGGTTCCATGGTGCGGCTCAAGGACGTGGCGCGTATTGAATTGGGTGCCCAGTCCTATGCCCTGGAGGGGCGCTGGAACAGCAAACCCACCACCTTCATCCTGACCTTCCTCGCTCCGGGGGCCAATGCCCTCGACACGGTGCGCCGCACCCGCGCGCAGATGGACGAACTGACCAAGAACTTTCCGTCCGGTGTGACCTACGATATTCCCTACGACACCACGCGCTTCATCGACGTCTCGATCAAGGAAGTGGTCAAGACCTTGGCGGAGGCGATGGTTCTGGTCGTGCTGGTGGTTTATCTGTTTCTCCAAAGCTGGCGCGCCACGATCATTCCCGCGATCGCCGTGCCGGTGTCGCTGATCGGCACCTTTATCGGGCTCTATGCGCTGGGGTTCTCGATCAATACGATCACGCTCTTTGGAATGGTCCTGGCCATCGGGATCGTGGTGGACGACGCCATCGTGGTCGTGGAAAACGTCGAGCGCCATATGCGCGAAGATCGTCTGTCGGCCAGGGACGCGGCCAAACGGGCGATGAGCGAGGTGACGGCCCCGATCATCGCCATCGTGCTGGTGTTGGTGTCCGTGTTCGTGCCGGTCGGATTTGTCGGCGGGATCACCGGCGCCCTCTACAAACAATTCGCCGCGACGATCGCGATTTCTGTAACCGTGTCAGGGTTCGTGGCCCTGACGCTGAGTCCCGCGCTCTGCGCGATGGTGCTCGTGCCGCAGCAGGAAGGACGGAACTGGTTCTGGGCCTTCTTCGACCGGACCTTCAGCCGGACGCAGCGGGGCTATACGGCAGCGGTCGGCAAATTTACGGCGCGGCCTGTGCTGGTGCTGTTGCTGTTCGGGGTGCTCCTCGTGGTCTCGGTCGGCCTCTTCAAGGCTTTGCCGAAGAGTTTTCTTCCGGAAGAAGACCAGGGCTATTTCATCGTGGTGGCGCAGTTGCCGGACGGCGCGTCGAAGCAGCGGACCGACGCAGTGCTTGAACGGGTTGAGCGGTTTTTCCAGGCGAATCCGGCGGTCCATTCGACCGATGCCATGTCCGGTCAGAACTTCGTGTTCGGCACCAGAGGGCCGAATTCGGCTACGATGTTCGTGCCGCTGACGCTCTGGGACGAACGGACGGAGCCGCAGAGCCATGCGAAGGCGCTGGTCGGTGCCGCCTATGCCGAGTTCGCGAAGATTCCGGAAGCGCTGTTGCTGGCGTTCAATGCGCCGGCGATCCGTGGCGTGGGGGCTGTCGGGGGATTCTCCGCGCAGTTGCAGGATCCCAGCGGCGGGGACTTCAAACGGTTTGCTTCAGTCGCGCAGCAATTTGTCGAACGGGCGCAGAAGGAACCGGCGATCGGCCGGGTGGGGACGAACTTTCGCGTCTCCTCGCCGCGGCTCTACGTCCATGTGAATCGGGAGAGGGCGAAGGCTCTGGGCATCCCGATCTCGGATATCTTCGATACCCTGCAGGCCTACTTCGGCAATTTTTATATTAACGACTTTGTGAAATTCGGCCGCGTCTATCATGTGCAGACGGAGGCGGAGGCGGAGTACCGGGCCACTCCTCAGGATATTTCGAGGATTTATGTGCGGGCTCAAACCGCCCAAGGCATCAACATGATTCCCCTGAATACTGTCGTGACGACGGAATATCAGAGCGGGCCCGATCCGGTGAATCACTTCAATGGATACAACACGGCGCTGGTGCTGGGCGCTGCTGCGCCGGGCTATAGTTCCGGTCAGGCGCTCGAAGCGCTCGACCGTGTGGGTAAAGAAGTGCTCGTGCCGCAGGGTTACGGGATCGACTACAGCAACATTTCCTTTCAAGAGCGGCGGGTGGGCGGCCAGTCCGGCCAGGTCTTCGCGGTCGGCCTCCTCATGGTGTTCCTGGTGTTGGCGGCCCAGTTCGAAAGTTGGGTCGTGCCCTTTGCGGTGATCCTGGCTGTGCCCTTCGCGATTTTCGGGGCGCTTACTGCCGTCTGGATGCGCGGGTTCGAAAACGATATGTATTTTCAGATCGGGCTGGTGACCTTGATCGGCCTCTCCGCCAAGAATGCGATCCTGATCGTGGAGTTTGCCAATACCCGCTATGAGGCGGGCCGTCCGCTGATCGAGGCGGCGTTGGAAGCGGCCAGATTGCGGTTTCGGCCGATCATCATGACCTCCATGGCCTTTATCTTCGGCATGATTCCGCTGGTTGTGGCTACCGGCGCTGGCGCCTCAAGCCGCCAGTCGATCGGAACCGGCGTGATGGGCGGGATGTTGGCTGCCACGTTCCTCGCGATCTTCTTTGTGCCGTTGTTCTATGTGGTGATCCGTCGATTGACCGGGCCTCCTGCATCAGTGGAATCAGTGCCCGGGGAGCTTTCGATCCCGCCAACTCCGGAGGATCAGGCCTGATATGCGCAAGCCTGTTGTCATCGGACTCTCTTGTTTGCTGATCTCCTGCACGATGGGGCCGGACTATGAACGGCCCAAGATGGAGGGAGCCGAAACCTTTCGGATGGCAGAGCCGCAGCAGGACGCCCCCTCGATTGCGAATCTGGCCTGGTGGGAAATTTTACAGGACGAGCCGTTGCAACAGCTCGTGCATATCGCGCTGGAGGAGAACAAGGATCTGCAGCGTGCCGTGGCCGTTGTCGATGAGTTTCAAGCCCGCGCGGCCCTTGCCAAGTCCGATTTTTTGCCGGGGGTCTCGGCTTCTGGCAATGCTCCGGCCTTAGGCCGCAAGACCAGCTTTCTCGTGCCAGGCTTTGCGAACCCGTTCAATTATTTTCTGCAAGGCAATCTGGCCTGGGAGCTGGACCTCTGGGGCCGCGTGAGACGCGCGAACGAAGCGGCTCGCGCCGATCTTCTTTCGAAGGAAGAGAATCGGCGCGCCGTTGTGTTGCAGCTGGTGAGCGGCGTGGCCGAGAGTTACTTTAACCTGCTCCAGTTCGATGCGCAGCTGGACATTGCCAGGCGGACGCTCCAGTCCTGGGACGAGTCGGTCCGCATCGCCAGGGCCAGACTGAAGCAAGGCATGACCTCACGGCTCGACCTGGATCAGTTTGAAGCGGAGCGAGCGAATGCCGCGGCCCGCACCGCGGAGCTTGAACGGCAAATGGTCCAGGCGGAAAATCAATTGAGTATTTTGCTGGGGCGCAAACCCTTTACGATTCCCAGAGGCCGTTCGCTTACCGATCAGGTCATGCCGCCTTCCGTGCCGGCGGGCCTCCCTTCGGAGCTGTTGCAGCGGAGGCCGGATCTGTTGCAGGCGGAGCAGGAGTTGGCGGCGGCGACGGCCCGCGTCGGTGTCGCCAAGGCCGATCGGTTCCCCAGGATTTCGCTTACGGGGCTGCTGGGAGTAGCCAGTCCGAAATTGTCGAGGCTGTTCACTGATCCCGCTTCCTTTGGGGTGGCGGGGGTTGGAGTCACTGCGCCTCTCTTGAATGGGCCGGCGTTGGGCTTTCAGCAGGAGGCGGCAGAGGCGGAAGCGCGGCAGGCGGTGGCGCAGTACGAACAGAGGGTGTTGACGGCGTTCCGTGAAGTCGAGGATTCGCTCGTAGCCGTGCGCACATTGTTGACGCAACATGACGCGCAGCGCCAGCAAGTGACGGCGTTGCAGTCGGCGCTCCGGCTGGCGGAGCTTCGCTATAAGGGCGGGCTGGCGAATTATTTGGATGTGCTCGTGGCGCGTCGCAATCTCTTCGAGGCGGAATTGTCTTTGACCGGCACGCGCCGGTTACATCTGGTCTCGGTGGTGCAACTCTATAAGGCGCTCGGCGGCGGCTGGTCTCCCGATATGGAGCGACCGACGGACCGGCGCCCAGGCTCGTAAGGCGATGGACAATCAGACAGATAATCCCTACCCGATTCATGATCTCTTGCGTCAGCGTTGGAGTCCGCGCGCCTTTGACGATCGACCGATCGAACCGGAGAAGCTGAGGAGCCTCTTTGAAGCGGCGCGCTGGGCTCCGTCATTGGATAATGGGCAGCCCTGGCGATTCCTGGTCGCCACGAAAGATGAGACGGCCGAGTACGAACGTCTGTTCAACTGTCTGGTCACAGGCAATCAGAAGTCGGCCTACCGGGCGCCGGTACTGATGTTATCCGTGGCGCAACTGCAGTTCGAGGATGGCTCGCCGAACGCTCATGCGCTCCATGACACGGGCATGGCGGTGGAAAATCTCGTCGTCCAGGCTACGGCGCTCGGGCTGGTCGCGCGCCAGATGGCGGGCTTTCGAATCGATCAGGCCAGGGAAGACTGTCGGATTCCGGACGGCTATGAGCCGGTGGTCATGATTGCGGTCGGGTATCCGGGCGACCCGGCTTTACAGTCGGACCGTTTGCGGGCGCAGGAACCTCCATTGCCAGTTCGCAAGCCCCTCACGGAGTTGGTGTACTCGGCAACCTGGGAGTTGCCGTCCTCCCTTTTTCGGCAGGGATAAATCGCATCGAAATTCAAGGATCGAGTCGATCACGAAGGGGAAAGGGACAGGACATATTATGGCGTCACTCAGTGGAAAAGTTGCGATCGTCACAGGATCCTCCAGCGGGATCGGGCGAGCGATCGCAGAACGGTTGGCCGAGGACGGAGCGATTGTGGTGGTGAATTACGGCACGAGCGAGGAGAAGGCCCGGCAAGTCGTCACGGGCATTCAAGGCAAGGGAGGGAAGGCCATCGCCGTGCAATCCGATATGAGCAAGGCGGACCAGGCGCGCCGGCTTGTCAGTGAAACGGTGAAGCAATTCGGGCGGCTGGATATTCTCGTGAACAATGCGGGGAGGTTTATGCCCAAGCCTCTCCTGGAAACGACTGAGGCGGATTTCGACCAGGTCATTGCGTTAAATGCCAAGGGCCCGTACTTCGCCATGCAGGAAGCGGCCACTGTACTTAAAGAAGGCGGCCGCATCGTGAATATTTCCACGGAAGGCACCCACTTGAGTTTTCCCGGTGCGACAGCCTACCTTGGCAGCAAAGCGGCGCTGGAACAGTATACGAAGGGCCTGGCTCAGGAGCTGGCGCCTCGAGGCATCACGGTCAATACGGTTTCGCCTGGCTTTACCGAGACGGGCATGATGACGGACCAGCTCCGTCAGATCGGCACAGAGATGTCTCCGTTGAAGCGGCTTGGCGCGCCGAAAGATATTGCCGATGTGGTGGCGTTCGTTGTGAGTGAAGAGGCGCGGTGGTTGACGGGCCAGAATATTCACGCCGGCGGCGGCATTGTGATGTAGGAGGAGCAGATGGGGCGGCAGAATATTTCGACTGGTGGTCCTTGGGAAGGTAAGATCGGTTATTCACGGGCGGTGCGGGTCGGAGCCCATATTTCCGTGTCCGGTTCGACGGCGATGACGGGATCCGGTCTGGTCGGCAAGGGCGATCCCTATGCTCAGACGATTCAGACCTTCAAGACGATCGAAGCAGCCTTGCAGCAAGCAGGCGCGTCGCTCGCCGATGTGGTGCGGACCAGAATCTATATGGCGAATATCGATCAATGGCAGGAAGTCGGCCGGGCCCATGGCGAAGTCTTCGGTGCGATCCGGCCTGCGACGACGATGGTGGAAGTGAAGCGCTTAATCGATCCGGACATGTTGGTCGAGATCGAGGCGGACGCGATCATGAGTCAGGGATAGAACCAGCGACAGGCATAGAGGTTGTGTATGGCCGATCAGAGCAAACGACTCGACTCCAATGTCTCAGGTAACTTTTACGTCGATGCAACGTGCATCAATTGTGACACCTGCCGGCAGTTGGCGCCGGCGAGCTTTGAAGAAGTCGGCGATTTCTCCGCAGTTACTAGCCAGCCGACTGGCGAGGGCTCTCTTCATCAGGCCTATCAAGCGCTCCTGTCCTGCCCGGTTGGTTCGATCGGGACAGAGCGGAGTGAGCCGGTACGGATGCAGGAGGCCATGGCCAGCTTCCCGCTTCACCTGGAAGACGGGGTCTATTACTGCGGATTTAATTCCGAGAAGTCTTTTGGCGCGAACAGTTTCTTTCTCGAACATCCGGACGGCAACTGGCTCATCGATTCGCCTCGTTATCTCAAACATCTGGTCGAGGCCTTCGAGCGGAAGGGCGGCCTGTCCTACATCTTTTTAACCCATAAAGATGACGTGGCCGAAGTGGAGAAGTATGCGGCGCATTTCGGCGCGAAGCGGATCATTCATCGAGCGGATCTGGAGGCGGCCCCTGGCGCGGAATGGATTATCGAAGACGTGGATAGCAGCCAGATTCTGCCAGAATTTCAGATCATTCCCGTGCCGGGCCACACGGCCGGCAGCATGGCCCTGCTGTATAAGAATAGATTTTTGTTCACGGGAGATCATCTCTGGTGGGATTCGAAGCAGCAGATGCTGCGTGCTCCGAGCCAGCTGGTCTGGAGAAAGCGCGTGTTGCTGGACTCACTCCAGAAACTCCTCGACTACCGGTTCGAATGGGTCTTGGCAGGACATGGGGATCGCGTACGATTGTCGGCTGAAGCGATGCAATCGCAATTGCAGACGTTGATCGAACGTCGCCAGCCAGCCAGAATGTCGTCCTAGTATGTTCATGCGTCTCGCCAGTTGGATCGATCGCAATGTGTTAGAGCTGGGCCGGGAGATGCGGCTGTCCTATCTGCCGCCTCTCATGGTCTATGTGGCGGCGGGCATCTCCGGTTTAACCGGGATCGTCGGCACCTTTTTCGTCAAGGATTACCTCGGACTCTCCGCTTCCTTTCTCGCCGCTCTGGCCTTCTGGGCCGGCATTCCCTGGGCGCTCAAGATGCCGATCGGCCATCTGGTGGATTTGATCTGGCGCTGGAAGGGCTGGCTGGTCTCCCTCGGGGCAGGCTTGATCGCGACGAGTCTCTTGATCATGGTCGGACTGATCGGCAGCCGTGAGGCGATGACAGCCATCTTGCCGGCTGAGGCCTGGTATGTGATCAGCGTGCTGCTCGCGCCGATCGGCTATGTGATTCAAGATACGGTTGCGGATGCCATGACGGTCGAGGCAGTGCCGCGAATTGATGAGCAGGGCCGCCCATTTGATGAGGCCACGCGCAAGCTCATGCATACCACGATGCAGACGTTGGGACGGGTCGCAGTGGTCGGCGGCAGCATCCTCGTGGCGCTGATCAACCTCTATCTTTTTACCGGCGTGGAGGGCCTGCCTCAGGAATCGATCGCGCAGATTTATCGCAATGTGTATCTCATGGCCTTGGCCATTCCTGCCGTTTCGGTCCTGGGTGTCTTGACCGCGGCATTGATTTCGCTCCGCGACAAACGCCGGCTCCTCCGCCAAGGGATGACCAGGGACGAGATCCGGTCATTATTCGACGAGCATGGTAAGCCGACGAAACCGAACTGGTGGATACTTGGGGGGAGCCTCCTGTTTGTCCTCTTTACCCTCACGGTCGGTTTCAGCGACGTTCCCTACAATGAGGAAATTGTTTTTCTCGGGTCGTTCGGCATTGTGTCGTTTCTGGTCCTGCGCTTGACGACGGAGCTGGCGCCCGATGCCCGGCATCTGTTGCTTGGGACCGCCATCGTGATCTTCGTCTTTCGCGCCGTTCCAGGGCCTGGAGAAGGCGTCACCTGGTGGATGATCGATCAACTCAAATTCGATCAGCATTTTATGTCCGTGCTGTCGCTGATCGGCAGTACGCTGACGCTGGCCGGCATGTTCCTCTTTCGCCGATTCATGGCGGAACGATCGATCACCTATGTGGTGGGGTTTCTTACGGTCACCGGCGTTCTTCTCACGGTGCCCATCGTCAGTATGTATTACGGGCTGCACCAATGGACTGCTGCGTTGACGGGTGGTCTGGTCGATGCCCGTTTTATTGCGCTGGTGAACACGGCGCTGGAATCACCGCTCGGACAGATCGCGATGATTCCGATGTTGGCCTGGATTGCCAATTCCGCACCGGCCCATCTCAAGGCAACGTATTTTGCCGTGATGGCCTCGTTTACGAACCTGGCTCTGTCTTTGAGCCAGCTTGGCACCAAATATCTCAATCAAATTCATGTCATCACCCGCGAAGTGCGCGATCAGACGGGTGCCCTGCAAGTGCCGGCCGATTATGGCCAACTCGGCGACCTGCTCATTCTGCAACTTCTGCTCAGTTTCGCTCTCCCCTTCGCCGCGATTTTGTTTGCCCGTGTCAGCCGCTTCAAAAGCGCGTAGCAGGATCTGACATAACGGGCAATAACAATGGATTCTGGCATCCCCTTGATTTGTGCTGTATGATGACTACCTATATGCAACAGAGGATGGGTGAGTCTTTTTCAACATTTGACTAAATGAAAGGGGGCGACCGGAATCGACGGGGATACTAAGGTCAGCGATGCATGTCGAGCTCTCGGGGTCTCGTAAATCCTCCGGGAAAATGTAACTGCAAACCAAGAATTTGCACTCGCAGCTTAAATAACTGCGACGTTCCTCCACCTGAGGCCCGCGGGGGTGGTTGGAGCGCGATACAGCGGGCTGGTCCAAAGCTGGTGCTCAGCGGCTGAGGACGAGACAATACTGGGCTAGTGGCCAGTCTAAGCTAGCCGGTGGGCGTGGGTGGCTGCGAAATTAAAACGATCGGCTAAACATGTAGATTCGTTGTGCTGAAGGTCTTCGGACCCGGGTTCAACTCCCGGCGCCTCCACCATACCGCACTTTGTGCGTGCCGCCGGCTTTTCATCGCTTTATCGTGATGGATGCCGGCGGATAAAACCCTCCAGAGAGTTCTCTTTTGTGTATTGTGTACTTGCGCGCCCCGCGCAGGTCGTTCTTCTGTACCGGCGCCGGATCAAATCCTCTTTTTTCTTCTTGTACGCTCATTGCTCCATGGCGAAGGCGGGTTATTCGCGCCACAGATCTTCCCCTGGATTGTCCTCGCTATTTTCGGTACTCTCATCACATGAGGCGATGGATGCTGGTTCGGATCATGATGTGCGGGATGGTGATTGTCCTATTGGCATCGATAGGGCTCACCGATAGTCTTTCTTTGGCGAATGAGCCTCTCCCGGTGAAGCCGGAATCGGTGCCGGTTCCAGTCTTGCCCAAACCACATGCGCCAGAGGCTGAGTCGAAGCCCACCGGGAAGGTACATTCTCCATCCGGTGTTGGCGCTGTGCCGAAGCCTACCGGTGTTCAACCCCCTGCTGAGATCACCGGGAAAGACGGCGTTCCCATGATGTTGGTTCCCGCCGGTGAGTTCACGATGGGGAGCGACAAGGGCGATGACGATGAACAGCCGGTTCATCGAGTGTTTCTCGACAGTTTTTATATGGATAAGTTTGAAGTGACGAATGGCCGGTTTGCGAAGTTTGTCGAAGCGATTCAGAGTGAACCGCCTTGGGGCTTTGCGGACAAGGAAACGCCGGTTGTCCGCTCGGATCGTCCGGTTCGCTGGGTGAATTGGATGGAAGCGTTTGGCTATTGTCTTTGGGCCGGGAAGCGGTTGCCGACTGAAGCGGAGTGGGAGAAAGCCGCTCGTGGAACGGACGGAAGGGTTTATCCCTGGGGGAGCGATCAGCCGACTGCGGCCCATGCAGTTTTTGGCTTGAAGGAAGGGGCCGATATGGTTGCGCCCATCGGCAATCGTGATAAAGGGAAAAGCCCGTACGGCGTTCACGATCTGGCGGGCAACCTGTATGAATGGGTGGCTGACTGGTACGACGAACAATTCTACACGAAAAATCCTGCCATCAATCCGCGCGGACCGGTTGAGGGTACGGCGAAGGTGCAACGGGGCGGCTCCTATATCAATAATCCCTATCGGCTTCGATCCTCCTTTCGGACAAAAGGCGATCCCACGGAACATGATCCCAACGTTGGATTTCGCTGTGCCGAAGATGCCCCCAAGCTGCCGTAGTGTTCTTCTCTAATTTTTCTTGTGGTTCTGCGATGAAGAGACGGTCTCGCCGCTCTAAGATTAGAGGGTATGTTTTATGCTGCGAAAATTATTTCTGGAATATTATTTCCCCCGTTGACAGGATTTTCTAATGGGCGTAAACAGAATTTACGGCCCATTCGTTCACTCGACGAGGGAACCGGACAGATCGCGCGGCTGTTAACGGGTTCCCTGCCAACTTTCTTATGAAAGGAGGGTAGCGATGGATGATTTGACTCCACCGGATCAGGCAGGCCCGCCGACTCGAGGGCGGGTATCTGATCGTGTGCGCTAGCCGGTTCTCCACTGGCTGTGCCGTAAGGCACCACAGACACTAGAACAGCAATTTCAGTATGGAGAACTCGATGCAGGCGCTGGCACAGAGGTGCCGGTCATGAGGGTGTTCTCTTACGACCAGATACCCGGTCTTCTCGTGGTCGCGCGGGTCTGAGTGTTTCATGGGCCGCGACAATTGCACAGAAACCTGGCGTCCTAAGCGCCAGACACGGGCGACCTCCCACCGCAGTGCAGGGTCGCCCGTGCCTTATCTACCCGGGCTTATCCAATCTCCATTCCTATCTTCTACTTTCTGCGATGGCCTTCGGGCTAGGGTGTCGGCTTATGTGATCGACGCCAGAGGATATAGAAAGGGATGCCGCTCAAAACCGTTGCGGCGCCAAAGAGCGATTCAGCCGGCCGTTGGAGCAGACTGTAAATTACGATCGTGAAGGATCCCGCGATCAACATGGCTGGCAGGAAGGGATAGAGCGGGGCTTGGTAGTGCTGTGTCGCGTCTGTTTGCTTGCGGTGAAAGTGAAACACGGTTGAGAGGGTCAGGGCCATGAAGAGGGACAGTACGAGACCGCTGTAGACGATCAGTTGCTCAAAGGTTCCGCTCAGGATGAGGAGAGAGGCCCAGGTACTTTGGAGCAAAATCGCGCGAACCGGCACGCCGCTTTTTACATGGAGTTGAGCCAGCCAGGGGCTGATGACGCCGTCATGGGCCATCGCCCAATAGACGCGGGGTCCGGCCCAGACCATCGCGCTGACGGCTCCGGCGATGGCGAGGCAGAGTAGCGCGGCGACGAACCGCGCGCTGCCAGTTCCCCACAGGGCTGCCGCCGCTTTCTCCGCAACCGGCAGGAGTGGTTCTTGGGCTAGGTTCTCGATCGGCAGAGCATAGAGATAGACGACGTTCAGCAGCAGATAGAGCCCGGCCACAGAGACGGTTCCCCCGACCATAATCTTGGGTAGCGATCGTTGCGGGTCGGTAATCTCTCCCGCGATATAGCTCGCCACATTCCAACCCAGATAGCTGTACATCACGAATAAGAGGGAGATGGTAGCGGTCCCGATGGAGGGGCGCGATGCAGGGGCTGGAGTTGTGAGATGGGCCCATTGACCTGATCCATACAATAGACCGCCGAGGATGAAGCAACAGATGGCGAGGACCTTGGTGGTCGTGAGTACCCGCTGCATACGTCCGCCTGTTCCAATTCCTCCGCAATGTATCAGCGTGATTGCCCAGAGGAGGCTGAGGGCGAGTCCCCTTCCCACCCAACCGCTTTCGTCAGCGAGGGGAACGATACGCAAGGCATAGGAGGCAAAGCTTACGGCTGATGCGGCCAGGGCTGCGCCGAATCCGATGGTGAAGGAGGTCCAGCCACTGAGAAAGGCGACCAGCGGTCCATAAGCCTCCCGCAGATAGAGGTAATCTCCTCCTGCCTGGGGCAAGGCGGCCCCCAGTTCTGCATAGACCATGGCGCCGCCGAGCGCGAAAAGCGCTCCGACGAACCACAAGAAGAGAATCAGCGTTGGATCGCCCAGGTCCCGCGCCATGAAGCCTGTCGTGGTGAAGATGCCCCCACCGATGATGTTGCTCACGAGCACACAGGAGGCTGTGAACCAGCCGATCTTTTGGATGGAGGATTTGTGTTCCGGTTCGTGAGTCATGGATCGCTCATGGCATCCTGTTCCGTCATTCCCTACCATACTGGACGGTGCCTGGGAAGCGAGGCGATGGCTTCGTGGTGTCTTGGTTCCCCACCTTGCCCTTCCTCTCGAAGCCCCTTTAGAATACGGCGTTAGGTCGGTCGGCCCGCAACGGTGATTTCCCTATCCGGAGGTGGTGCGATGAGCCTTGCTGAGAACAGCTGTATTCCCTGTCGTGGCGGTGTGCCTCCCGTCACGGCTGATCGTGCGCAGACCCTGTTGAAGGAATTGGGGCAAGGGTGGTCGCTGAACCAGGCGGGCCATCTTGAGCGTGTGTATTCGTTCAAGGATTTTTCTCAGGCCTTGGCCTATGTGAATCAGATGGGAGCGGTGGCAGAAGCGGAAGGCCACCATCCGGATCTTTATCTGGCCTGGGGGAAGTGCAGGGTCGAAATCTGGACCCACAAGATCAATGGCCTGACAGAGAGCGATTTTTATCTGGCCGCCAAGGCCGACCGAGCGTTCGAGCCATTCCGAGCCGCAGCCAGTTAGTCATGAGTCTTCTATGACGTCACGAGGCAACAGATGAGCGACCAGGCCCAGGTGGCGCTCGTCAATATGCCGTTTAGCTATTCGAAGTATCCTTCGATCCAGCTGGGCACATTGTCCGCCTTGCTCAAGTCGAAGGGGATCCCCGTCGATTGCCACCATCTGAACGTGCGCTTCGCCCATAAGATCGGCGTACCTCTCTACGAAATGATCTGCGAGAAGCGGGCGCTCTTCGGCGAATGGATTTTTTCCTACCTGCTGTTCCGCGACAATCCTAAGCGCGCTGAGTATCCCCGTCTGTTCAAGCCGGTCTTTGAGCAAGTGGCTAGGGCCAGCGGCCAGTCGGTTTCCTTTTTCGAAGACATGGCGACGAGGACTGCGCCGCAGTTCTTGACCGGATCCCTGACCTCCATTGATTGGGGTCAGTATAAAATCGTCGGGTTCACTTCGACCTTCGATCAAAACGTGGCGAGCCTGACGATGGCGAAACTCATCAAGGATCTGTATCCCGAAGTGATGATTGTGTTCGGCGGGGCGAATTATGACGGCGAGATGGGGCTGGAATATTTCCGGGCCTTCCCCTTTATCGATTATGTGGTGGTGGGGGAAGGGGAAGAGGTCTTCCCGGAACTGGTTCGCTATCTCCTCGGGGGAACGTCCGGGACTGTGCCCAACGGCGTGGCCTATCGAGAGGGAGCGGTACCAGCCTTTACTCCGAACCATGCACTCTTCTCAGATTTTGCGAAGACCGGTCCGCCGGACTACGACGACTATTATCACCTACTGGCTGAATTGGGCGAAGCGGCGCAGGGGCTCGATCGGATTCTCCTTTACGAAGGTTCGCGAGGCTGTTGGTGGGGAGAAAAACATCACTGCACGTTTTGCGGCTTGAATGCGCAGAGCATGAAGTTTCGGGCCAAGTCGTCCGAGCAAGTGGCCCGTGAGATGGCCTATCTCTCCAGCCGGTACGATACAGCGCGTTTTCGCCTGGTGGACAATATCATCGATATGAAATATGTGGAGAACCTTTTCGGCCGATTTGCGGAGGACCATTGCGATCTCGATCTCTTCATCGAAACCAAGAGCAATTTGCAGAAGAGCCAGATTCGCACGCTTGCGGTCGGGGGCGTGAAGTGTATGCAGCCGGGGTTGGAGAGCCTGAGCGCCAATCAGTTGCAGGCGATGGATAAAGGCGTCACCCCGATGCAGAATATTATCTGCCTCAAGTGGAGCTTCTACTACCATGTCACGGTGTCCTGGAATATCCTGCTCGGCTTTCCCGGTGAAACGAATGAGGACTACCGTCGTCAGATCGATTTGCTTCCGTCGTTATTCCATCTCCAGCCGCCCGAGTCGACCGGGAAGTTCTGGTTGGAGCGGTTCAGCCCCTATTACACCAGGCCCCATGAATATGGTGTCCGCATCACCGGTCCCGGGACCGCGTACGAATATGTCTATGATGCACGGCAGGTGGATCTGAAGAAGATCGCCTACGATTTCGAATATGAGCTGGATAATTGGAACGTGGATCAAGAGGTCTATCAGGAACTGGTTGACCTGGTGCAGGAATGGCAGAGACTGGCCGGTTCGAGCGATCGGCCGTTTCTCTACTATTCGAAGGCGATCGACTATGTCACGGTCTACGATGGACGGAATCCCAAGGCCCCGATCAGGATGCGTTACGATTGGCCCGCGGCAGGGATTATTGAGGTCTGTAGCGAGGCGGCCAAGAGTGTGGATCAGATTCGTTCTCTGCTGGCACAGCGACCGGACAAGGGCGGGGGCAGCGATGAAGAAATCGATCGGGCGCTCATTGCGTTGACGTCCGCGAGAATTCTCTACGAAGAGCGTGGCAAGTACTTCACGTTGGCCATTCCCGAGAACACCTACCTCTAGCAGCGCACATTCACATCGAGAGTTTCTCTGCGACGTTCCTCATCTGGACTCCGTGCGCGAGCGAGGCGCCGCCGCGGATGGCGCAGGCGACATGGACGGCTTCCGTCATTTCTTCGATGTTTGACCCCTTCTCAAGAGAGGCCTGCGTGTAGGCATCGATGCAGTAGGGGCATTGGACTGCATGGGCGACGGCGAGGGCGATGAGGGATTTCTCTCGCTCCGTCAGAGCCCCTTCGGCGAAAACGGCCTTGTAGTAGGCCATGAATTTATCCCAGAGGCCCTGGTTCCCCTTGCCCATCTCGGCGAACTTGCCTAGATCGTGCGGATGATAGTAGCTCTCCATGGACAGCTCCTTACTCTCGCCTTCGGTTCTATGCGTTGCTGGGTGGTTCCGGGTCGGCTTGCGCGAGGACCTGAGAAAACTTGGCGCCGACGATCGCAGTGACTTTGGCCATGAGGTCTGTGACTTCTTGCCATTCTTGCGGCAGCAGATCCTGTTTCAGTTGGGGATGAATCGCCCATTGGGCATCGACCTGTGTTCCCTTGCGGCTCACAAGGACCCGCAGCAGTTCTACATCTCTGTTGTGCGATTCGGTCCCTGGGGCCTGGGGGGGATTTCCGTTTGATTGTCCTGCTGGAGGTGTTGAACGTGCCATGTCGCGAATCTCCTTCCTCTTGAGCGGGAATCATACCGCATCGTCATTCTGTCTGTATATCTGCCAATAGGCTTCTGTGGCTGGTCGAGGCGACGTTACCCGTGAATTATATCTTCTCGGAGGACGTCGATCATGGCCTGATGGAGTGGGCCGTTGCTTGCGACTAATTCTTGGCCGTAGATGGAATGAGTCGTGCCTGCAAAGTCCGTCACCCTGCCGCCGGCTTCACGGAGGATGAGGACTCCCGCCGCCATGTCCCAGGGATTCAATTTCACTTCCCAAAATCCATCGAACCGGCCGGCTGCGACATAACAGAGATCCAGGGCTGCCGTTCCAGTTCGCCGTAATCCCTGTACCTTCAGAGCGAATCTGGCGAAGTGGTTCAAGTTATTGTTCCTGGTCTCGCGAATGTCGTAGGCAAACCCTGTGACCAGGAGCGCGCGATCGAGATGATTCGTTGAGGAGACGCAAATGGGAGCCCCATTCAAGCGGGCGCCATGGCCGAGTTGCGCGCTGAAGAGTTCATCCCTGGTCGGGTCGTAGACCACCCCGACAATCTCGCGTCCGTCGTATTCCACCCCGATAGAGACGCAGTAGGCGGGGAATTCGTGGGCGAAGTTTGTTGTGCCGTCCAGCGGGTCGATGATCCATTTGTAGCGGGAGGGGGACTGCTTGGTCAGGCCTCGTTCCTCTGCCAGGACTGGATGACTCGGGAAGGCCTTGTTGACGACGTCGATGATGCGCTGTTCCGCTTGGTGGTCCGCATCGGTGACCAGGTTGATGAGCTCTTTATGTTCAATGCGAAAACCGGCGCGCGTACATTCGGCCAGAATGGCTCCGGCCTGACGGGCTGCATCAATAGCGACCGCAAGCACTGCATCAAGTGGGATGTCCTGATCATAGGGTTGGGGCATGAGAAGGCATCATAGCATGGGGTCGTGTTTTCGTATTGTCGCGCAAAAATATCTTGATGCTCCGCAAGGAGAGAGGTTGTCGGACCCACTATCGACAAGATCTTGGAGGGTTTCTTCTCACTCTTGAGGCCCAGATTGAAATGTTCCGTGCAAGCATAGACCGGCATTGAAGCTATAATTCCATGCAAGCAACAATTACAACTTTATCCGTTGACTTGCTTCGCAAGCAATGCTATAAAGCAAGCATGCTTCACCTGGGGGCAATTTCGTGGAAGAACTTACCGACATATTGGTCGGGCTTGAACAGCGCATCAGCGCCTACAAGAACCGGCTGCAAGAGCTCGAAAAGAAACGCCGTCGTTTGGACGACGAAATCGCTACGATCAAAAAATATTTGGAGTTGGCAGAAACGCTCTATCGCGTCGAAGCCGATAAAGCCAAACTCGCCAGTCTCTCCAGTCAATTCTACTCAGATGAAAAAGGCGGTCGTCAGCGGCCGAATACGGATGTCACCGACCAGTCGAGGGAAATCCTCATGGGGCGGAGCAAGTATTCGGGGAAAAGCGTGGCGGAAGCCGCATATGAAATGCTCCGCGAGGCGAACCGCTCGATGCATGCAAAAGAGCTCGTGCAGCGATTGGTCGAGGGGGGCCTCCAGATCAAGGGGAAGACGCCGCTGACATCAGTGGCCACTTCGTTGAAGCGGGATAAGCGGTTCAAGAAAGTCGGTCCGAATACGTTCGAGGCATTGGAAGAAGCATTGATTCACGCAGTGTAGTGTGTCTGAGTCGGTCATATCTCAAAATACTCGAAGGGGGGTGAGAGTCTTGGCGACGAAGAAAGCAGCAAAGAAAGCAGCAAAGAAAGCAGCAAAGAAGAAGAAGTAGTCCCCGCCTCGATTCTAGCGTCGGGAGCAAGGCCACTTGCTCCCGACGTTAAATCATACTCACGGTACCCACACGCCACAAAGCATCCCGCCTCTCAGGCAAGATTCCCAGTAGATTGCGATATCAGCGGTTGAGTATTACGAGGCTTGGAGTGCCACCATCGATGCGGATCGAGGTGCGGTCATGGCTGAACGTGGCTCAGGCGCGGCAACGGTTTCGTCGGCGTTGAGCAACACCCAGCTATCGGGGTGGTTGAGAATCTGTTGAACGAGGCGCGTATGGATCGCATGGCCGGAACGCTCGGCGATGATGTGTCCGATGAAGGGCACGCCGAGCAGCGAAAAATCTCCGATCAGATCCAGGATCTTGTGACGGACGAATTCATTGGGGAAGCGAAGGCCTGATTCGTTGAGAATTCCGTCATGAGAAAGGACGATGGTATTATCCAGGTTGCCGCCCTGGCCAAGCCCGCGCGCCCACAGCGCTTCCACTTCCTGTAAGAAGCCGAAGGTTCTGGCATCAGAAATCTCACGTTCAAACGCCTGGGCCGAGTGTTCGTAGGTGTAGGTCTGGGTCTGGATCAACGGATGATTGTAGTGGATGGAATAGGTCATTTTGGTTGTCGCGGAGGGCTCGATGCGGACGCGACGGTTTCCATCGATCACTTCGAGGGGCCGGGTAATTTTCAAATAGGGCTGCCGGCGATTTTGCGCGACAATTCCTGCTGATTGAATTAAGCGAACGAAATGGGCCGAGCTGCCGTCCATGACGGGTGCTTCACTCGCATTCACGTCCACATAGACATTATCGATGCCGAGTCCCGCTAATGCCGCCAGGATATGCTCGATGGTCTTGACCTGAAATCCATTGCCACTGATGGCGGTGCAGAGTTCGGTCGCCACGAGATGCTCGACGGAGGCCGCGAGAGAGGCTCCATCTGCGCTGAGCCGGTTTACGAAGACTACGCCGGTATTGACCGGGGCAGGTCTGAGCGTGAGAGTAACTGGCTCTCCAGAATGGAGCCCAATCCCCGTACAACTCACCGGATTTGCTAACGTTTGTTGAAGCCGCACAGATCACCTCGATAATTCACACATGGTATCAGCAATTCATGTGCCAAGATGAATCGGCACGAATAATATACATAACTGTTTGATTATATGTGATAATTTTAATGATGTGCCCATTTAGTTGGTGTTGTAAAAAAAATACATATGTGTTTTGCAGGCTGGGATCGACTTATTATTGTGGCTCTTTATTACGAGAGTGATAAACAGTCGTAAGGGGCCATCAATTTGTGGCGCGGGTGAGCGCAGAGATGGCTGTCTGGAAGAGACGGCGCTTAATCGGTCCGGCAGGAACGTGCCATCCCTAAGAGCTAGGGTCTGGGATCCAGCTCGATCAGTCCCTTCCTGATAGCCAGGATAGCGGCTTGTGTGCGGTCATATACTTGAAGCTTGTGAAAGATATTTCGCACATGGTTTTTGACGGTCTTCTCGCTCAGATCCAGATTATTGGCAATTTCCTTGTTCGTCTTGCCGTCTGCGACCAAGCGGAGGACTGTGATCTCCCGCTCCGTTAGATCGTGCTCGACCCATCCTGGTTTCTTTCCCTTTTTCTGGGACATTAACGAGAACTCCGCCAGGATCTTGCTCGCCACAGAAGGGTGGATCAGCGACTCGCCCTTGTAGATTGCTCGAATGGCAGCGACGATCTGAGAGGACTCGGAATCCTTCAAGAGATAGCCAGTGGCGCCGGCGCGGACTAAATCGAAAATGTATTGCTGCTCGTCATACATGGTCAGGGCCACGATCCCGATGTGAGGGAACTCGCGTTTGATCTGCCTGGTGGCTTCGACCCCTCCCATCCTGGGCATGCTCACATCCATCAGCACGACGTCAGGGACCAGCGTCTTCACTTTTTCGACGGCTTCCATGCCGTCTTGGGCTTCGCCCACGATCAGGATGTCGTCTTTCGTCTTGAGGATCGCGGCCAGTCCTTCGCGGACCACCCGATGGTCGTCCGCGATGAGCACCTTAATCTTCTCCATCGAGTATCGTCTCCTTTTTTACGAGCGGGACGTCAACGACGATGGTCGTGCCGCGCCCTTTTTTCGATTCGATTTTGCCTTCGCCGCCGACGAGCCGCGCCCGTTCCAGGATGCCGCGAATCCCAAAGTGGTCCCATTTGTCAGGGTCGCGCAGGACGGTGTCCATGTCGAACCCCACGCCATTATCCCCGATGGTGACCCGGAGGCGTTCCGGGTCGATGTCCAGGCCCACGGTGACCCGGGTCGCCTTCGCGTGCCGCTCTACGTTGCTGAGGGCTTCTTGCACAATGCGAAACAGGAAAATCTTGGTGCGAGGGAACAGGATCTGCTCATCGCCGGACACGCGGAACTGCGTCTTGATGTGATACTGCGTCTCGTACGAGGTGAGATAGTTCGTGAGGGCCGGGAGCAGCTCCATCTTGTCGTAGTGGAGAGGACGGAGATTGAAAATGACTTGCCGCGCCTCCTGAATGGCCAGTTTGAGCTGGGCTTTGCTTTCGCGCAAAGTGGCCAGGCTGGCTTTCGGGTCTTTTCGAATCAGCTGCTGGCTGAGGTCCAGCTTGAAGTTCACGCCGGCCAAACTTTGCACGAGGCCATCGTGCATTTCGCAGGCGATGCGGGTCCGTTCCTCCGTGACTGCTACGCTGGTTTCCTTGACGTAGAGCCGATAGAGCGATTGGTATTTATTTAAAGTCTTCTCGATCTCTGCCGTCGCGCGGATGCGGGCTCCGATGAGCTCCCACATGAATTTGGCGCTGGCCCCGCCGATGATGGTGACGCCCATGCGGTGAAAGTCTTGGAGCAGTTGCCAGACCTTGGCATCGCCCGACACGTCGATAATGAGATCCACGCGCTCGAGATCCAGGAGTTTACGGTAATCACGGGTCACGGGAATGCCGAGCCGCTTTGCCAGGGCGATGCCAGGGGCGTTTTTCTGGACTTCGGCCACGCCCACGATTTGCACGAGCGGGTCCGACGCAAAGATTTCGATTAGCGCCGTGCCGCCGCGGCCTGCGCCGATGATTGCCACATGCGTGCCGCTGGGCGCTCGAGTTTTACGTGGTCGTCTTGGGGGTTTGGTCTTGGTTGTCGGCATCGTGACGCCTACTGGCTGAAAGATTGTACCATGTCGTTGACAGGCTGAGCATGGAAGGGTCGAGAGAGGACGAGGGGGGAGAGGGCTGGTTCCGCGGAACTCACCGGTCTCGGCGTTGCTGGGCCAACGTTCTCAGCTCGTCCATGAACTGGTCAATGTCTTTGAATTCGCGGTAGACCGACGCAAAGCGCACATAGGCGACCTGGTCCAGCTGATGCAGCTCTTTCATCAGCTCTTCGCCCACGATCCGGCTTTCGATTTCCGTTTCGCCCATTTCCTGAATGCGCTTTTCGATGCGATCCGTCACGGTTTCGATCGTGGCGGTGCTGATGGGGCGTTTTTCGCAGGCTTTTTTGAGACCGGCAAGAATCTTGGAGCGGTCGAAGGATTCCCGGCGGCCGTCCTTTTTCACCACCACCGGGAGGATTTCTTCGACGCGTTCGTAGGTGGTATAGCGGCGTTTGCAGCCGAGACATTCGCGGCGACGGCGAATGACCTCGCCTTCCTTCGCCATACGCGAGTCGACGACTTTATCTTCGAGTTCATCGCAGAACGGACATTTCACAGGCGGTGATCCTGTCCCATCTGACCCGGGTTAGTAGGTATGAAAAATCGGGAAGCGGCTGCAAAGAGCTTTGGCCTGCGCGCGGACCTTCTCGATCATCGCGGGATCTTGCCGATGCTGCAGAACTTGGTCGAGCAAATCCACAATCTCTTTCATCTCGGCTTCGCGCATGCCACGGGTCGAGACGATGGGCGTTCCCAGTCTGATGCCGCTGGCCACGGCCGGCGGCTTCTCGTCGTAGGGCACGGCATTTTTATTGACGATAATGCCGGCGGCATCCAGGGCTGCATCCGCTTCTTTTCCCGTAATGCCCTTGTTCGTCAGGTTCACCAGCATGAGATGCGTATCCGTGCCGCCCGAGACAATCTTGTAGCCACGGTCGAGGAGACCCTGGGCCAGCACCTTGGCATTGGCGATGACCTGCTGTTGATACCGCGTGAAAGAGGGGGAGAGGGCTTCCTTGAAGGCCACGGCCTTGGCCGCGATCACATGCATCAAGGGGCCGCCTTGCATGCCGGGGAAGATGAACTTGTCGACGGCCTTGGCATGCTCTGCTTTGCACATGACGACGCCACCGCGCGGCCCGCGCAGGGTTTTGTGCGTGGTCGTGGTGACAAAGTCGGCATAGGGAACAGGATTGGGATGGAGGCCCGCCGCGATCAGGCCGGCGATGTGGGCGATATCGACCATGAGATAGGCGCCGACTGATTTGGCGATCTGTTGGAACCGCGGGAAGTCGAGGGTGCGGGCATAGGCGCTGGCGCCCACGACGAGCATACGGGGCCGGCATTCTTCCGCCAGCTTTTGCACGGCGTCATAGTTGATGGTCTCGGTCTCGCGGTCCACTCCGTAGGAGAAGGCGCGGAAGAGGATTCCTGAAAAGTTGACCTTGCTGCCGTGCGTGAGATGGCCGCCTTGGGCGAGGTCCATGCCCAAGATGGTATCGCCGGCCTTGAGCACGGAGAAGTAGGCCGCCATGTTGGCTTGCGAGCCTGAGTGCGGCTGCACGTTCACATGTTCCGCGCCGAAAATCTGCTTGCACCGCTGGATGGCCAGATCCTCGACGGTGTCCACATGCTGACAGCCGCCGTAGTACCGCTTACCCGGGTACCCTTCGGCGTACTTATTGGTCATGAGGGAGCCTTGCGCGGCCAGGACGGCGGGACTGGCAAAGTTCTCCGAGGCGATCAGCAGCAGCTTGTCGCGCTGCCGCTCTTCCTCTGCGGCAATCGCGGCATAGACATCCGGGTCTGTGGCTTTGAGTGCGTCTAAAGAACCGACCGCGTCTTTCATCACAGCTCGTTCCCTCTTAGGCCTCGGCGGGGGCCGCTTCGGCTTCGTGCTTCTTCACCACGTGGATTGCGACGGTTGCGGTCACGTCACGGGGCAGCTTGATCGGAACCGTGACGGTGCCGAGCTCTTTGATCGGCTGGTCCAGCTGGATCTTGCGCCGATCGACCGTAAAGCCTTTTTCCGCCAATGCTTCCGCAATGTCCTTGACCGTGACGGCCCCGAACATCTTATCGTCCTTGCCGACTTGGGCCTGGATGGTGATGGACACGGCTGAGATGCTCTTGGCGTGGGTTTCGATCTCCGACTTTTCCTTCTTTGCCCGTTCGCCGGCGACGCGCTTGATATGCTCAAACGCCTTGATGCTGCGACTGTCGGCCAGAACCGCTTTTTTGCGCGGAAGCAGGAAATTGCGTGCGTATCCGTTTTTTACATCGATGAGATCGCCGAGATGGCCGACCCCTTCCATCGTCTCTTGTAGAATAACTTTCATGCCCCTAACTCCTTCTGTTGGAAAGGGAGTGAGCATACTGGGGGGGAGGAAAAAAGTCAATTCGCGAAAGTGGGTTCTTCATTTTTCCAGCAATAACGACGGTTTTTAGAGCCGCATTTCCCGTGAGGGTCAGTGATGAGGGCCGGCGCGCCGCCCCTGGCTAGTTGGCTCCGTCTCGTCGGTGATTGCGTTGACATGCCGAGGACCCGATGGTACCGTCCTCGCCCATGCTGAACTTCAGATTTGTGTGTGTAGGTTGGGCGATCGCTCTTAGCTACGGTTTATTGCCCGTACCTCCGGTCCTTGCCGCTTCGCCGGCCGAGTCCCTTAATATCGTGGTGACGATTCCCGTCTTAAAGGACTTGACCGAGCAGGTCGGTGGGCCCCATGTCCATGTCACGTCCCTGCTGAGCGGTTATGAAAATGAACATACCTATTCGCCGAAACCGAGCGATTTGGTCGCGGTTCGGAAGGCCCGGCTGCTGTTCGAAGTCGGTATAGGCCTCGAGGTCTGGGTCTCTTCGCTGGTCAAGAATGCCGGCAGTGCATCGCTCCTGGTCGTGACGACCTCCAAAGGCATCGCGCTGCTTCAGGATATAGAACATGACGGTGCGGCTCATGGCGGTGAAGGGGGCGAACGAGGCAACCCTCACATCTGGATGGACCCTGAGAATGCCATGGTGATGCTGCAGCACATCGCCGACGCGCTCATCGCGGTTGATCCGGCTCATGCGGCGGAGTACCGGGCTAACCAGGCTGCCTACCTCCGGAAGTTGGGCCAACTGCGAGGGGAGTTGAAGGAACGGGTTGCGCGCGTGGCCGACCGGCGCTTTATCGCCCATCATCCGGCCTGGCCGTACTTCGCGAAACGGTTTGGCTTCCAGATCGTTGGTACGATCCAGCCCCAATCAGGCAGTGAGCCATCGGCGCTCCAGTTGCACGGCTTGATCGCCACCATCAAAAAAGACCGGATCAAGGTTGTGGTGTCTGAAGTGCAGTTGAGTCGAAGGATCCCCGAGCTCTTGGCGAAAGAGACCGGTGCCCGAGTCGTGGTGCTCACTACGCTTCCCGGAGGCCTTCCGCACACGGAGACCTACCTCGACATGCTCCGTTATAATGTGCTCCAATTGGCCAACGCATTGGAAGGGCTTTAGCCAACGTCACCATGTCCAAAGGTCATATCGTCGTCGGTCGGAAGATTAGGAGACGTGAAGACTTTCGAACGCGATGACTTTCAGACCTCTCATTATGTCGACTCCTATCATACATTTCGATCATGCGACCTTTGGATTTCCCGGCGTCATTGCGCTTGAGGATATTTCGCTCGAGATTCAATCGGGCGAGTTCGTGGGGGTGATCGGGCCCAACGGGTCCGGAAAGACGACCCTCTGCCGCGCGGTTCTCGGCTTGATGGCGCCACTCAAGGGCCACCTGAGAATTTTCGATTGCGCCTGCGATGAACTGCGCTGTCACCATCGGGCCAAGATCGGCTACCTTCCTCAGAAGGGTGTGGTTGATCGTAACTTTCCCGTCACAGTCCTGGAAACGGTCATGATGGGACGGTACGGTGCTCTCGGTCTGTTTACACGGCCATCGGGGAAGGATCGCAAGATCGCGCTGGAAGCGTTGGCGCACGTGGGGATGGAGGACCATCGCGATAGCGCGCTCGGCCACCTTTCCGGTGGCCAGCAGCAGCGGGTCTTTATCGCGCGAGCCTTGGCTCAGCAGCCCAAAGTGTTATTGCTCGACGAGCCGACGACGGGGCTGGATATCACCACGCAGCACAATGTCGTCGAGCTGGTGCGGCATCTCCATGACGAGCTGGGGTTGACCGTTCTGCTCATCACCCATGACATCAATATGATCCGTTCGCATGTGGATCGGCTCGTGCTTCTCAAAACCAGGCTTTATGCAGCGGGGCCTCCTGCTGACGTTCTGAAGCCGGAGATCCTTAGCCAGGTTTACGGAAAAGATCTGGTGATTACGGAGCGGGATACCATCATCGTTGAAGATTACCATCACCATCATCACTGACCATGCTTGATCTGCTCGCCTACGATTTTATTCAACGTTCTCTTCTGGCGGCTGCGCTCGTTGGGGCCTTGTGTTCGACGATCGGGGTGTTCGTCGTGTTGCGGGGGCTGGCCTTTATGGGAGCCGGCACGGCCCATGCGGCCTTTGCGGGAGTCGCGTTGGGTTATCTTATGGGCTGGCCCCCGCTGCTCATGGCCATTCTTTTCGGCCTTGCCACGGTCTGGATCACAGGCTGGGTGGAAGAAAAAGGCCGGATGAAGTTGGATGTCTCCATTGGCATTCTCTATACCGCGACCATGGCCCTGGCAATTCTCTTCATCGGGCTGATGAAAACCTATAACGCCGAGGTCTACGGCTATTTGTTTGGGAATGTGCTGGCCGTGACGAGCGAGGAGCTCCGCACGATTGCCGGATTGAGCATTGTCGTCATCGGTGCGATCGTGCTTTTCTCGAAAGAGCTGTACTTCATCGCCTTCGACCAGGAAATGGCCGAAGCCTCCGGTGTGCCGGCCCGGCGGATATTTTTTCTCTTGCTGACTTTGGTCGCCCTCACGGTGGTGATTTCACTCAAGACCGTCGGCGCGATCCTCGTGTTTGCGATGATCCTGATTCCCGCATCCACCGCTTACCAGCTGACGCATAGTCTTTCGACGTTGACCTGGTACTCGGTCCTCATTGGCATTGCCTGCTCAGTGGGGGGCGTGCTGATCTCTTCGTATTGGGATATCCCGTCAGGCCCCGCCATTGTGTTGCTGGCCACTCTGTTCTTTTTTATCGCGGTGCTTTTGTCCCCCAAGAGACAGCGTCGAACCCTTGCCAGCAGCTAAAGAGCCGCTCGGCGGAGTTCATGCGACAGATTGGCAGAGAGAAGCGAGAGAGTGGAGAGGAAGCTATTCCTGACGGCCCTGTTTGGATCTGGCCCAGACCATTCCGGTCTGTTCCTTCGAACTGAAGCCGAGCTTTTCATAAAAACCTGGCATGCGGGTGCAGAGCCAGAAGAGTTCGACTTTTTTCAGGCGGGGATGGTTTAAGATGCGCTGGACAATATCGGCGCCGATGCCCTGGCTTTGGTAGCCCTTGTCGACGATCACATCCCAGATGGTCGCCCGGTAGACATAGTCCGTTAAGACCCGTCCGAATCCGATCAGCAGGTCGCCGTCCCAGGCCGTCACGGCCACATCGGTGTGACGCAACATCTCACGCGCGTCTTCAATGGTCCGTCCTTTGGCCCAAGGAGCTTGCTGGTAGAGGCGGACGAGCTTGGCTGGGTCGAGGTCTTTTTTCTCGGCGAAAGTGATGGTAGGCTTGAGGGTTGGGGGCATCTTGTACTAGATTATCTCCTGGCTACAGCAATTTAAAACAGGCGGAGTGTACGAGGAACATTATGACAACGCAAGTCCGTAGCTGCACTAAGTGTTTTCAGCTCATGTGGCTCACCGGGGAGCAGTATGAACTCCTCGATGAAACGACCGTTCGAGCCAAGTGCCCTCACTGTGGATCAGCCGTTCGCTTCTCGCTCGTCTCGCAGGGTGCCAACGCAGCCGGCCCGAAGATGGGCCACTGATTTAATAGCTGTCAGCATACAGCGATCAGCTCTCAGCCTTAAGATGTTCTCTTCGGATGCCCTTTCGGTTCAGAAGCTGACGGCTAAAAGCTTCCCGCTCAATCACATTCCCCGCCCTGCCCCATCCAGTTCCGGCTTATTGCCCGGCAGAATTTTATTTAGCGTCGTTCGATATTCGCCGGTGCGTTTTTCATCGATCCGCCCTATTTCGATTTCCTTATCTCGCTGCATCCGCTCCAGATGGTCGAGTACTGCGAGAAGAGGCTGGACGGAACCGAGGAGCCGGCCGACCTCGAAGGCTTCCAGCGATTCGACAAATAGTCCGTTCAGACCCTTGTAGGCTGTTCCGGTGCTTTGGCTCCGGAACCGGGAGACGATGTCTTCATACTCCTCGACCGCTTCGAACTTGGGCTTGACCCCGGTCGGCACAGCCGACAGGTGCACGATCGGAGGCAGTTTGGCCGCATATACTTTCAGATGGGCCACCAGTCCCCCTATGGCGTCGAGTACATCGGCAGTCTGCATAGAGTCATCCTTCGAGGGGGCATTGCTTACGCCAAGTTGTGAGACCTGTCAAGATTTCTTCGCGCTGGGAGGAGGCGTGAGCCCGTCGAGCGCCTGAAACACCTCTTCCACATCGGAGGGGAGCGCCTTTGTATATTCATGAAATTCACCGGTCGAGGGATGTTTGAACCCCAGGGTCCTCGCATGCAACATCACGCGGGGGATCTCCACTCCCTCGACCTCGCAGACTTTCTTTCCTCCATAGGTCTGATCTCCCAAAATCGGATGGCCCAGAGAGGTCAGGTGGACTCGGAGCTGGTGCGTCCTGCCTGTGCGTGGATACAAGAGCACATGAGCGGCCAGTTTGCCGAAGCGGTGGTCGACCTTGTATTCCGTCACGGATTCTTTGGGCCGCGCCGTGTGGGCGGAGAACTTCTTTCGTTCTTTCTTGTCGCGACCGATGGCCAGATCGATCAACCCATGGCCTTTTTTCGGTACGCCTAAGATCAGCGCTTCGTACACCCTGGTGATCGTATGGTGTTTGAATTGAGCGGACAGGGCGCGATGGGCCTCATCGGTCTTGGCGATCACCATCACGCCGGAGGTATCCTTGTCCAGCCGATGGACCAGTCCTGGCCGTTCCTTTCCCCCGATCGTCGATACTGTGCCGCCGGAAGTTTGGAAATGGTGGAGGAGAGCATTGACCAGGGTGCCGGCCCAATGGCCTGGCGCAGGATGGACGACCAAGCCGGATGGTTTGTTCAGGAGCAGCAACACATCGTCCTCGTAGAGGATCTCCAGGGGGATGGCCTCGCCTTTGAGGGCTAAGGGCTCTGCTTTGGGAATGTCGAAGGCAATGCTGTCGCCTGGCTTGATCTTTTGGCTGGGCTTGACGACCTGGCCGTTGATCCGCACGCGCCCTTGCCCGATCAGCCGTTGCAGGGCCGACCGCGATAAGTTGGGTTCGCGATTGACCAGAAAGACATCCAACCGTTTGGGCTGCTCGCCGGCCGTCACGACAAACTCTGTCACCATAGATACATTGCCCTCACCAGTTCGTTGAGGCCACGCTACTGTAGCGAGCGGCTCAATTGCAATCGGAGGCTTCTCGATCTGGGCCCCTCGTCTTTGGTTGGGGCGAAGCTATTGTCCGCAAGGGTGGCTCGATGCAGGAGGGAGAAAACTATGCGATGGATGGACCGCTTCATCAAGAGTCCGGACGTTCGTTGTTGCTTCAGGATTTTTCTATCAGGACTCAAGGATGGGGTCTGGGCTTCGTTGGCTTTGACTTGGGCGGTTGTCCCGCAGATTGCTTGAGCTTGGCGATGTCTTTCTCCTGCTCTTCAATCTTTCGTTTGAGTCGATCGATTTCGTCCTGCAAGGAGAGGAGGGGGTCTTTCTGGACTGGCTCTTTCTTGCTCGCGACGGTACTGGGCAGGGAGGTGTTTTCTGATTGAGGCGCCTTGGGTATTGAGGCGATGGGCTGTGGGGGCGACGCGATAGGCAAACGGAGAAAAGCTAGGAAGGCCTGGTGGTCGAGCGTTAATTCGCTGGCAGACGCAGCATGGCCGCCGGACCAGTTCGGCTCTGTGCCCATCGAAAATCGCGCGGATTCAAACTGCAGGCTTCCCCTCGTTCCCCTCATGGAGCGGAGGGGGTTGGCTGAGACCATTTTCACGTCAGGATCTTCCGCCGAGCCAGGCTCCTGGTGATTGGCCAGTATGATGTGTAAGCGTCCGTTCTTTATAAAGAGACCGCCTGATGTGATCGCTTTGCCGGACGGTTCTGTCAGATGAAAGGACAGCCACTCGTGCGGGCGAGCCGTTCGAAACGCATTCTGGATGGCGGGAACGAGCCGGTTGATCTCTTCCTGTGAAAACACTGGCCGTGGGGGTTTGGCTGTATCCAGGATTCCTTTTTGCTCTTCGAGGAGGAGCCGGCTGAGAATGGCAGAGAGTTCCTCCATCGTCCAGGTCGCCGGATGATCATATAGATGATCGGACGAGGGGCTGGTGTCCTGATAGGAATCCAGTCGGACGAACCAGGATGGTTCGGTTTGGACGGGACGGCTTATGAGGGGAGGACCGGCGCAGCCCAGGCAGAGCAGCAGGGTTGCGGCGAGAGCGATCTTGCTCCAGAGGAATGATCTTGGCACTGTGTCACGCTCCTGAGGGTGGGTAGTCACGCAGTCGAACATAATGGAGGGGCTCTCATCAGTCAAGATGGTTTAGGCCCGTGACCCTACATCCTGAACGGAGACAGAAGCTCTACGGTATCTGCTGTTGTGCTGCTGGATGAGCTGAGAGGGACGTCAGTGGCCGGTCTTGCGGGCTCGGTCGGCGATCTTTTTGCGGAGACGGGCTTTTTCGAGACTGATCTCTGCTTCTTTGACTTCGGAGGGGAGGCCGCCGGCCTTGAGTCGTTCCTCGGCCTTCTCGAATGAAGCCTGAGCCCGCTCCACATCGATGTCTTCGGCCTTCTCCGCGATCTCGGCCATGATGGTTACTTTGGTCGGGGTGACTTCTGCGTAACCCCAGAGGACCGCCATGTGGTTGGTCTGATCCCCGATGCGGTAGCGAAGCTCACCGATGCGTAGCGTAGAAAGGAAATGGCAATGTCCCGGCAAGACGCCGAACTCACCCTCTGAGCCCGGGGCGATGACCTCATCCACCTGCTGGCTCAAGAGCAACTTATCCGGCGTCACCACTTCTAGTAAAATCTTCCCAGCCATATCTCTCCTACGTACTTATCAAAAGGTATGAGCAGGCGGGATGCTCTGACGTGCGCGCATCGACCGAGCACCGTTTCATCGTGCGCGGTCTGCGAGCACAAGAGCGCCCGCCTGCTTATACTTTGACTCCCATTTTTTCCGCCTTGGCAATCACTTCTTCGATCGGGCCGACCATGTAGAAGGCCTGTTCCGGGAGGTGATCGTATTTGCCGGCAAGAATTTCCTTGAAGCTTCGGACCGTGTCCTTGAGCTTCACGTACTTGCCTGGCGAGCCGGTAAAGGCTTCGGCGACGTGGAACGGCTGTGACAGGAAGCGCTGAATCTTTCGCGCCCGGGCCACCGCCATCTTGTCGTCCTCCGACAATTCGTCCATACCGAGAATGGCGATGATGTCCTGGAGGTCTTTGTACCGTTGCAAGACGGATTGCACGCCTCGCGCGACTTTATAATGATCCTCGCCGATGACTTGGGGATCGAGAATGCGCGAGGTGGAGTCGAGCGGATCGACGGCTGGATAGATACCCAGCTCAGCCAGTTGCCGCGACAACACGGTGGTCGCGTCCAAGTGGGCGAAGGCCGTGGCCGGCGCCGGGTCGGTGAGGTCGTCGGCCGGCACGTAGATAGCCTGGACCGAGGTGATCGATCCCCGCTTGGTCGAGGTGATGCGTTCTTGGAGTTGTCCCATCTCGGTCGAGAGGGTCGGCTGATAACCGACGGCGGAGGGCATACGACCGAGCAAGGCGGACACTTCCGAACCGGCTTGGGTAAACCGGAAGATGTTGTCCACGAAGAGCAGCACGTCCTGGTTCTCTTCGTCGCGGAAATATTCCGCCACGGAGAGGCCGGTCAAGGCGACGCGCAGACGGGCTCCAGGCGGCTCGTTCATCTGTCCATAGACCAGCGAGACTTTCGACTTGCTGAAGTCCTTGGGATCGATGACCTTCGACTCCTGCATTTCGTGCCAGAGGTCGTTACCTTCACGGGTCCGCTCACCGACGCCGGCAAACACGGAGTAGCCGCCGTGGTGCAAGGCGATGTTGTTGATGAGCTCCATGATGATGACGGTCTTGCCGACTCCGGCGCCGCCGAAGAGGCCGACCTTGCCGCCCTTGCTGTAGGGCTCGAGAAGGTCGATGACCTTGATGCCGGTTTCGAGGACTTCGGTCTTGGTGTCCTGATCTTCGAGTCTCGGCGCAGGCCGGTGGATGGGATAGGTCTTGGCCGTTTTGATCGGGCCCATCTCGTCGACCGGCTCGCCCAACACGTTCATCAGTCGGCCCAATGTTTCACGGCCCACCGGCACGGAAATCGGCGCCCCGGTATCATGCACATCCATTCCGCGGGTGAGACCGTCGGTCGTGGACATCGCGATGCCGCGGACGCGGTTTTCACCGAGATGCAGCGCGACTTCAAGCGTGATGCGGACGGCGGGGGTGCCGGTCGCTTTATTCTCGTCTTGAATTACTTTGATCGCGTTGTAAATGTTCGGCAGTTGTCCGGGAGGAAACTCCACGTCGACGACCGGTCCGATGACCTGAATGACTTTTCCTATGCTCACGGCTCACTCCTTCTTCAACGTGGCGGACTATTTCAGCGCTTCGGCGCCGCCGACGATATCCATCAGTTCTTTAGTAATCGCGGTCTGGCGGGTCTTGTTGTAATGCAAGGTCACTTTCTTGATCAGCTGTCCGGCGTTGCGCGTCGCGCCGTCCATGGCCGCCATGCGGGCGCCATGTTCCGCCGCGGCCGATTCCAACAGAATACGAAACGTCTGCGTCTGAAAATGTTTCGGGATAAAGACGTTCAACAGTTCGGCTTCGTCCGGCTCATAGAAGTAGCTGCCGCCGGTCGTCCCCTCCGCCTGCGCGGCCCCAAACTCGGCTGCGGTATCGACGGGGAACAGTTTCTCCACGATCACGCGCTGCTGAATGGCGGATTTGAATTCGTTATAGACGATGTGGAGTTCGTCGAAGGTGCCCTTGACGAAGTGGTCGGTCAGGTCGCCGCCGATATCGATGGCATGTTCGAACGTCAGCTTATCGAAGATGCCGGTCCATTCTTGTCTGATCGGCCAGGTGCGGCGGCGGAAATAGTCGCGGCCCTTGCGTCCCACGATGCTCAAGTTGACCTGCATGCCGCGGGCTTCGCATTCCCGCACGAATTCTGAAGTCTTTCGCGCGATATTGCCGTTGAACCCGCCGCACAGCCCGCGATCGCTTGTGATGACGAGGACTTCGACCTTCTTGCCCTCGCGTTTTTGCAGTAGGGGGTGGGAGGCCCGGTTCACACGCTGGCTCAAGTTGCTGAGCACGCCGCGCATTTTCAAGGCATAGGGCCGCGCCGCCAGAATGCGGTCCTGTGACCGTTTCAGCTTGGCCGCGGCCACCATCTTCATGGCCTTGGTGATCTTCTGCGTATTTTTAAACGCCGCAATTTTACGACGTAGTGATTGAAGGCTCGGCATGGTGTCTGTGCTTTCGGCAATCAGGCGTTCGCGTTCAGCTCACGGCTGACGGCGAGGCGCTGCGGCTACTTGGCGCCGTATCCCATCTTCTGTTTAAAGGTCGCGATGATCTCTTTCAGTCTGGCGCCGACCTTGTCGTCGATTTTCCCGATGTTGGCGATTTCTTTTTTCAGCTCTGGATGGTGTTGCTGGACATAGTGCAGCAGGTCGGCTTCGAACTGTTGCACTTTGTCGACCGCCACATCGTCCAGGAATCCGTTGACGCCGGAGTAAATCGACAGCACTTGGTCGGCCACCGGCATCGGCTTGTATTGCCCCTGCTTGAGCAATTCCACCATGCGCACGCCGCGCGCGAGCTGCATCTGGGTGGCCTTGTCGAGTTCGCTGCCGAACTGCGAGAAGGCGGCCATTTCGCGATATTGCGCAAGGTCGAGCCGAAGGGTACCGGCCACCTGCTTCATGGTCTTGATCTGGGCCGAACCTCCGACGCGGGAGACGGAGAGACCGACGTTAATCGCAGGGCGGATACCGGAGTAGAACAGATCGCTGCCGAGATAGATCTGCCCGTCGGTGATCGAAATGACGTTGGTCGGAATATAGGCGGACACGTCGCCGGCTTGCGTTTCAATGATGGGCAAGGCGGTGAGGCTTCCCCCTCCGAGTG
Source organism: Nitrospira lenta (assembly GCA_945905765.1). Taxonomy (GTDB): domain Bacteria; phylum Nitrospirota; class Nitrospiria; order Nitrospirales; family Nitrospiraceae; genus Palsa-1315. The sequence goes on along the minus strand of CAMDPZ010000001.1, from coordinate 75,336 downwards.
CATCACTGAGTTTAGCCGCGCGCTCCAGCAGCCGCGAGTGCAGATAGAACACGTCGCCAGGATAGGCTTCGCGGCCCGGCGGACGACGGAGCAAGAGCGACAACTGGCGATAGGCCACGGCATGTTTGGAGAGATCGTCGTAGACGATCAGGGCATGCTTGCCGTTATCCCGGAAATATTCGCCGATGGCTGCGCCGGAGAAGGGCGCCAGGTACTGCATAGGCGCCGCATCGCTGGCGGTGGCTGCGACCACGATGGTGTATTCCATCGCGTGGTTCTCTTCGAGCGTCTTAACGACGCGCGCCACGGTAGAGCGTTTCTGTCCGATGGCGACATAGATGCAAAATACGTTGAGGCCCTTTTGGTTGATGATCGTATCGACGGCGATGGCGGTCTTGCCGGTCTGCCGGTCGCCGATGATCAGCTCGCGCTGGCCGCGGCCGATGGGGATCATGGCATCGATGGCCTTGATCCCGGTCTGCAGGGGCTCGCGCACAGATTGGCGTGTGTTCACGCCGGGGGCCACGACTTCGATGCGGGAGGAGAGGGTTGAATTGATCGGGCCCTTGCCGTCGATGGGCTGGCCGATGGCGTTGACCACACGGCCGATCAAGGCTTCGCCGACCGGCACCTCGGCAATGCGTCCCGTGCGCTTGACCGGATCGCCTTCCTTGACCCCGACGTCGTCGCCCATGAGCACGGCGCCGACATTGTCTTCTTCCAGGTTGAGCGCGATTCCGTAGAGGCCGCCCGGGAATTCGAGCATTTCGCCGGCCATTGCGCCGTCCAGACCATAGACCTTGGCGATGCCGTCTCCGACCTGGATGACGGAGCCGGTCTCCTTGACGTCGACCTGTTTGTCGAAGCCCTTGATCTTTTCTTTGATAATCGAACTGATTTCTTCTGCCTTGATCTGCATGGCTACTCCTTAGTCAACAAACTCTGCATCGCCTGTAACCGTCCACGGACGGTGCTATCGACCACCGTGCTCCCGAGCTGAATCTGAACGCCGGCGAGATGGCGGGCATCCGCGTGAAAGGTCACGTCAACCTGACGCTTGAGCATCTCGCGTAAGCGAGTGCTGATTCGATCTTGTTCCGCTGAGGGCAGGGCCGCCGCGGAGGACACGGTAATTTGCTGGGTGCCTTTCGACGCATCGGCTAGCTTGGCGAAGGCCTCGGCGATTTCCGGGAGAAAGCCGACGCGATTCTTTTTCACCAACTGCGCGAGAAAGGTTTTTCCAACCGGCGGACATCCCAGGCGTGAACCAAGTTCTGCGAGGACGGCGATCTTTTCTTCGGCGCCGAAGCTCGGCGAGGCCACGACATGGCGTAGCGAAGCGGAGTCCTTGATTGCGTCCCCCAGCCCTATGAGGGCGGTGCGGGTCGACTCAATCGTGGAGGCGTCGAGTAGCTCAAAGAGCGCCTGTGCGTAACGTCGCGCAACTGCTGTCTTTATCACTATGCTGGTCCGTTCGTTCTTCTTTTTGGCAAAAAGGAAACCTTCGTGCATGTGCACGAAAAGTGGCGCGCCAAGTTAGCATTGGCAACGGAGAACTGTCAATACGATGCTGCGGGCGCGAAAGAAGTTAGAACGATTGGATGATGCCGCCGCCGAGTACGCGATCTTCCCGATAGAAGACGGCGGACTGTCCCGGGCTTAAGGCGCGCTGTGGCTCGTGGAAGAGAATGCGCAGGGCGCCCTCAGAAAGGGGCTGGAGGGTTGCAGGGGCTGCGGGCGTGGCATAACGGACCTTCACCATTACGTCCGTTGAGCCAGTGAGCAGGGTGGGATCGAAGAGGTTCAGGTCCGCAATATCGCATTGATCGCGGCGGAGCGACTCTTCCGTCCCGAGGACGACCGTATTGGTGGCGGGCTGGACCTGTTGCACATATAGCCTGCGGCCCGTCGCAACTCCGAGGCCCCGTCGTTGGCCCGGTGTATAGAAGGCAATTCCTTCGTGATCACCTAAATGTCGGCCCTCTTCGTCCACAAAGGCCCCGGCCTTCTTGGCGGCGGGGGCTTCTTTTTCGATGAAGGTCCGGTAATCGCCGTGGCTCACGAAGCAGATTTCCTGGCTTTCCTTTAATTCGTCGACGGGAAGGCCCAGGGCTTCTGCTTCCTTCCAGACGTCGGCCTTTTGCATCTCCCCTACGGGAAAGAGGAAGCGAGAGAGCCAGGGTTGACGGAGCCGATAGAGAAAGTAGCTCTGGTCTTTCTTGGGATCAGTCGCCCGGTGGAGAGTCGGGAGACCTTCGGATGAGCCGATGCGGACATAGTGGCCGGTGGCGACAAAATCGATGCTGCGCGCGTCCGCTAGTTCGATGAGACCGCGTAGCTTGACGCGCTCATTGCACCGAACGCAGGGATTGGGTGTGGTGCCGTCGAGATAGCCGGCCAAAAAGTCGTCGATGACGCCGGCACGAAAGGTTTGCCTGGTATCGACGACCTCATGCGGAATTTTCAAGGTCTGCGCCACATAGCGGGCGATGCCGACCTTGCAACAGCCGCGCTCCTCCCATTTCTTGGAGGCCGCGACCGTTTCGTCTTCATGTTCCCAGACCTGAAGCGTGACGCCCCGGACGTCGTAGCCCTGGCGAACCAGGAGCGCTGCCGCGACGGAGCTGTCCACTCCACCGCTCATGCCGAGAAGAACTGTTGGACGAGTCATAGGGGCTATTGTACTGAGTGGGGAACGAAAGGGCTAGGGGGCCGGCCGTTAATGAGAGGATGCGGCAAGGCCGTGTGGGGCCCCGATCGGCACGGTTCGGTCGTCATGCAGGTGCTGGATGCCCATATCGCAGGTGCCTTGGAATTGCGAGCCTTCCTCGATCGCGATCACCGGGGTGCGGATCTCCCCGACCAGCAGGCCGGGCTTCAGGATCTGAATTTTTTCCGTGGCGGTGATCATGCCGTTGATCTTGCCGCTATTGATGAGCGTGCCGGTCGATACGAGGCCTTTGATCACCGCATGCTCTCCGACGATCAGCGTCCCGATGATGTGGAGTTCGCCCTCGACGCGACCGTCGATCTGCACGGTGCCGGTGAACGTCATCACGCCCTTGAAGTTCATGCTCTTGGCCATGAGCGTGAAGTTCTCGTCGGCGGATTCGGCGTGCTGGCCCCATTCCTTCATTGCCCACATCATGGCCTCCCGCGGCGAGGTCTGTTTGCGCGCAGCCCATTGTTACGGCGAAAGAGAGAATGCAATATACTTAAGTATATATACGATTTAGCCATTCGCACGTTTCAGTTCCGGCTGGGCGATGACGCCAACCTCACGCGCCGGGATTTCTCGGGGAAGCGCGCGCGCCGCGCGAACCATCTCAAGGTCGCCATTGAAGAGCACGCCATCTTCTACGGACAGAACGGGCGTCTTCACGCTGCCACTCACCACCGCCGGATCGCAGAGCTTCACGCGCTCTTTGGCCACGATATCGCCGGTGATTTTCCCTTTGCAGATGATCGTGCCGGCCGTGATTTTAGCTTGGATGACGGCATTTTCCCCCACCAGCAGTATGCCGTCCGTGTGAATTTCTCCGTTGAGGTAGCCGTCAATTCTGACTGTGCCGCTATAGGTGATGGTGCCGTTGAATTCGACGCCCTTCCCGACAAAGGCAATAATGCCTCCGGCATCTTTGATCGCTGGGTTGGTTGTGAGATCCGTGATGTCGTCCCGTTCCTGTTCGACTGAATCCTGCACGTCCTGTTTCACGTCCCACATAATGAGTGCGCCTCCTCGAGTTAGTGCCAGTGTTTCACTGTGACTGTAATCCTGTATGTCTAGGTAGACAGTACGGACGAGCTTAATCATGAGTGAGAGAGCAATAAATATGCCCTCGCCAGCAGGAGTGTTAAGAGGCACAAACGGATGTGAATTAGCTCAGAAGAGTTTCAAGAATTCCGTCAAGTTCCGGGGCTGAGAAGTAGTGGATAACAATTTTCCCGCCGCGTCGTCCTTTTTGGATCGAGACTTTGGTGCCTAGTCGTTTCTGCAGCCGCTCTTCAACGTCTGACCAGGGTGTCCGGCGTAGCTCTTTGGTCTTGCGATTTTTTGCAATTGGCGAGGCCTCTACGAGTTTTTCCGTTTCTCTCACCGAGAATGTTTGGGCGATCACGAGCTTGGCGACTCGAAGCTGCTCACTCGAATTTGGAAGACCAAGAATAACCTTCGCATGGCCCATGGAAAGCTGGTTCAGTTCAATGAGCTGTTGAATCTCTGATGGCAGATTGATGAGGCGTACGATATTGGCGATAGAGGACCGTTCGCAACCGACTCGTTGCGCAATTATGTCCTGCGTGAGCCCAAATTCGTTCATCATCCGATGGTAGGCCCTGGCCATTTCCATAGGGTTCAGGTCTGCCCGCTGAAGATTTTCCACCAGCGCCAGCACGACAGATTCTTCATCGCCGCAATTGCGAATGACCGCTTGAATCGTGTCGAGTCCCGCATCTTTCGTCGCGCGCCAGCGGCGCTCACCGGAAATGAGTTCGTAGATTCCGTCACCCTTGCGGCGCACCAAAATTGGCTGCAGCAATCCGCTTTGCTTCAATGAGGCCGTGAGCTCAGCCAGTTCCTGCGGCGCAAACGTTTGTCTTGGCTGATACCGGTTGGGCACAATCGCATCGACCCGCAGATGCTGAACCTCCGGCATGTCCGGCGTGGACGCAGGTTTGGCGGCAGGCAACAATGCGTCGAGCCCTCTACCGAGCGCTTTTTTCTCCATGACTCACAAACTCCTTGGCTAAAGACAAATAGGCCTGCGCCCCTGCCGACGCGACGTTATACAGCATGGCTGGACGACCGTAACTTGGAGCCTCGGCGAGCGTCACATTACGAGGGATTACGGTGTTATAGACGACGTCTTTAAAATGTGCGCGAACTTGCTCAACTACTTGACGCGCCAACGTATTCCTCGCATCAAACATTGTCAAGACGATCCCTTCCAGCTGGAGATCCTGGTTGAATGATTGGCGGACTCGCTCGATGCTGCCGACCAACCGGCTGAGTCCCTCCATCGCATAATACTCACATTGAACCGGGACCAAAATGGTGCGGGCTGCGACGAGGGCGTTTACCGTCAGGATTCCCAATGTCGGTGGGCAGTCGAGGAAGATGACGTCGAACAATGGCTCGATGTCTCGCAGGAAACGTTGAAGCAGCTTTTCACGATCTTCAACGTTCACCAGTTCTATTTCCGCCCCGGATAGGTCGGCATTTGCCGGCAAGAGTGATAGGCCATTTACTTCCGTGGTAAGCACGGCGTCCTGGAACTTCACTTCATTGACCAGACAGTTATAGATCGTGGCCTGTAAGGACCTTGGATCGACCCCTAGCCCGCTGGTGGCATTCCCTTGCGGGTCCATATCAATGAGGAGGACCCGTTTGCCCAGCAGCGCGATGCCAGCGGCAAGGTTCACGGCCGTGGTCGTTTTCCCTACACCACCCTTTTGATTTGCGATCGCAATAATTTTTGTCATTATGAAATTAAATCGATCCTGTTCCACGTGGAACATAGACGTACATAATTGATTATATTATGAATTACTACGTTCAAGCACTGCAATGACTCTTTTGCCAGACTCCTGAGGTAAAAGGAAAACTGTTTCATTCGCGAAATGGAATTCATCGCCAAGTTCATGATTTTGGACTGCTTCTGTTCGATACAGGACGACTTTCCCTTTTGGGGCCAATAAGGCAGGGGCATGTTTTCTTACCTCTTCAAACTTCAATGCCCGCAGGACAATCATGTCAACAGTCGGATGAAGAGGTTTCTTGGCATATTGCTCGATAGTACCATTAAACGTTGATATTCCGCGGAGTTTTAAGAGGCCAATTACTGAATTAAGAAATGAGCATTTTTTTTGAACTGGCTCAATAAGAACCAGCTGGAGGTCTGGTCTCATAATTTTCAATGGAATGCCGGGGAATCCCCCGCCAGACCCTACATCAAGCACCAGGGCCTGTTCAGGGAAATTTGTCGCAGCAAGCGCGGCAAGTGAATCAATGAAATGTTTGATAATAATTTCATGAGGCTCGACGATCGCGGTGAGGTTAATCGTCTTATTCCACTCAATAAGTTGAGCAAGATAACGTAGGAATTGCTCGACTTGAACCTTTTCTATAGTCAGCCCGATTTCTTTTGCGGCGTTAACTATGAGTGTGTGTAATTCTTGTTCATGTTCCACGTGGAACAATTACGTGAATCAGCAGATGAGGTCAAGGTATTCCGGTGCTGACCGAGAAATATCAGCATTTACGAGCTTAAGACGAGAGCTGTAAAAGATTGCCTCGGTTGGATTCTCCCCTGTGTCTTTCGAGTGCCACAAGGAGAAGGGAGATTGCCGCCGGCGTGATTCCTGAAATTCTCGATGCTTGCCCTATGGATGCTGGGCGTACTTTTTTTAACTTTTCACGAACTTCCCGTGAAAAGCCAGTCGTTTTATCGTAGTCAAAGCCGATTGGAATGGGCTTGGACTCAAGCTTTTTGAACCGCCCTATCTGTTGGAGCTGCCGCTTAATATAGCCGGAATACTTAATCTGCAGCTCTATTTCTTCATATGTTTCAATGTCTTGCACAGACTCAATTTCAAGCGCTTCCAGAAGAGTCTTATAGCTAACACCCTGCCTCCGTAATAGTTGGGCAGCGGTGCAGGGCCCGGAGATATCTTCGATCTGAGCCTTCATTAAACGTTCACGAACGACTTCCGTGAGCCTGGGCCGAAACTCTTCGAGCCGTACTAGTTCTGATTCGATGGCTTCTTGTTTTATTTGAAATTTGGCATAGACCTCATCGGAGATCAGTCCGGCCTTTTGTCCAATGTCAGTTAATCGAAGATCTGCATTCCCATGGCGCAACAAGAGGCGATATTCTGCCCGCGAGGTGAACATACGATAAGGCTCACGCGCGTCCTTCGTAATAAGATCATCAATTAAAACGCCAATATAGGCCTGCGAACGATCCAGCACCAGTGGAGGCTCTTCGCGCAGTTTCAAGACGGCATTGATCCCGGCCATGAGACCTTGAGCTGCCGCTTCTTCATAGCCGGATGTCCCATTAATCTGTCCCGCATGGTAAAGGCCGGCCAAGAGCTTGGTTTCTAGAGTTTGGTGCAATTGCCTGGGAGGAAAATAGTCATACTCAATCGCATAGCCAGGTTTCAGCATCGTGGCATGCTCTAATCCTGGAATCGTCTTGAGCATGGCGGCCTGTACATCGACCGGGAGGCTGGTGGAAATGCCGTTGGGGTAAAACTCCCGGCTTTCCAGCCCTTCCGGCTCGATAAAGATCTGATGCCGCTCTTTGTCGGCGAAGCGCACAACTTTATCCTCGATTGAGGGACAATAGCGGGGTCCTATTGATTCAATGATGCCGCTGTAGAGCGGCGACCGGTCCAGGTTGCGTTGGATCAACTCGTGGGTTGCGCGACTGGTGTGAGTCAAATGACAGGGAAGCTGTCGGTTCACGATTCGGTCGGTGCGATATGAGAAGGGCGGAGGCGGATCATCGCCCGGTTGCGGCGCCATGACGGAAAAGTCGATGGTGGCCCCGTCCAGGCGAGGCGGTGTGCCGGTTTTGAGCCGTCCCACTTCAAACCCCAGGTCGCGCATACAATCGGACAGGTGTTCGGCGGACGCTTCACCCGCTCGTCCCGCAGGGAAATGATTCAGGCCGATATGGATAAGTCCCTTAAGGAATGTACCTGATGTTAGAATGACAGCCTTCGCCGAGATATGTTCGCCGCGACCGGTCACGACGCCCGTAATCGCGCCGGCATGCGTCAGTAAGCGATCGACCGTGCCCTCGCCGATCGTGAGCCCTGGCTGGAGGCGCAACGTCTGTTGCATGGCCTCCCGGTACAGTTTCTTGTCGCATTGGACGCGGAGGGCTCGCACCGCCGGGCCTTTGCTCGTATTGATGAAGCGGAACTGGATGCCGGCTTGATCCGTGTTCCGCGCCATCTCCCCCCCCAGCGCATCGATTTCCTTGACGAGGTGCCCCTTGGCGATGCCCCCGATCGCCGGGTTGCAGGACATCTGTGCGATGCGGTCGTGATCCATCGTGAGCAACAGGGTTTGCGCACCCATGCGCGCCGCAGCCAAGGCGGCTTCGCAGCCTGCATGACCTCCCCCCACGACAATGACGTCAACCGTCTGTTCCATGCGCTCCCTCGCCCTACTTGCCGATACAGAATTCTGAAAAGATCTGCGCTAAAATTTCGTCCGTCGTAATGGCCCCGGTAATTTCTCCGAGCGCGTCGGCCGCGGCTCGCACATCGATCGAGACGAGCTCGCCTGCCATTCCACCTTGCGCAGACTCAAGGGCCTGGCCCAGCGATTCACCGGCCCGGCGTAATGCATCACGATGTCGCACGTTCGTGACCGTGACGCTCTCTGCCGCCTCAAAGCCTCCGGAGACCAGCTGAGCACGAAGAGCCGATTTCATCGCCTCCACTCCCAATCCGGTTTTTGCCGAAATGGGACAGGTCGGATGGCCTGTCAGCGCCGCCTCCGTCTCCAGGGTCTGGGCAAGGTCAGATTTATTGAGTAGCACCAGATGCTTGCGATCGCGGACCGCCTCTAAGAGGTCACGGTCGTCGCTCGTGAGGGGAACAGTTCCATCCAGTACCACTAACGCAAGGTCGGCTTCGCCTTGCGCGGCGCGCGTCCGTTTGATCCCTTCCCGTTCGACGAGGTCGTCCGTGTCCCGCAGCCCCGCGGTATCCATCACTCGAATCATCACTCCGTGGAGATCGAGGGATTCCTCGATCACATCCCTCGTCGTGCCGGCAATGGCTGTCACAATGGCGCGTTCTTCCCGCAACAGACGGTTCAGCAAGCTGGATTTCCCGACATTCGGGCGGCCGAGAATGACGACGCGCGCCCCCTCCCGCAAGATCCGTCCCTCCTGTGCCGTGGCTTCGAGTTTCTGAACTACGGCATAGGCTTCCTTGACGATACGCACCAGCTCATCTCGTTGCAGAAAGGCGATATCTTCATCCACAAAATCGATCCCCGCCTCCACATGGGCTAACACCGTGAGGAGCGAGGATCTGGCCTGGTCTACTTCGCGGGCGAGCTCACCTCGTAGATGTCGCTGGGCGATATGGAGACCGGCGGTCGATGTGGCCTTGATGGTATCGAGGACCGCTTCCGCCTGAGACAGGTCCAGCCTCCCGTTGAGGAATGCCCGCTTTGTAAACTCTCCAGGCTCCGCCATCCGTGCGCCTGATTCGACGCAGACCTTGCAGATTAGCTCCAGCACCAAAGCCCCGCCATGCGATTGAATCTCGACCACATCTTCTGCGGTAAATGAACGGGGCGCCTTCATGTAGACCACGAGGGCTTCGTCGAGTAGGCCGACAGTCTGCGTTCGATCATGACCGAGCGAACGCTCGTTCCGCTTGTCCGCTGCGGGAATCACCAGATCGGCGAGATAGAGTCTGTGCGAGGAAACCGATGTCAGGGGGCGACCGGAACGTAATCGAACGACCTGGGAGGCGACAGTGAGCGATTGGGGGCCGCTCAGACGGACGATCCCGATGCCGCCTTCCCCCATGGGGGTGGCAATGGCGCAGATCGTATCCTCAAGTCCTCCCCGCATGACATTCTTTCGCTCGGCGCTGCTTCCCCCAGCGAGGCACTGGTTCCTGGGGGCGGTTATGACTTCGCGCTGCCCTGCTCAGGCCCTGTCGAGATGAGGGTCTTGTTGCGAAACAGAAACCGATCCGTAAATACTTGTTGCGAGATGGTCAGGACGTTGTTCGTCAGCCAATACAGGACCAGCCCTGCAGGGAAATTGACGAACAGGAAGGTCATGAACACCGGGAGCACCAGCATGATCTTCGCTTGCGTCGGGTCCATTGTGGTGGGCGTGATCTTCTGCTGGATCACCATCGTCGCTCCCATGATGACCGGCAACACATAGTAGGGATCCTGCACCGACAAGTCGGTAATCCAGAGCATGAAGGGCGCTTGGCGCAGATCGATCGTCATATAGAGGATGTTGAACAGGGCGACGAACACCGGCATCTGTAAGATCATCGGGAGGCAGCCGCCCACCGGGTTCACTTTCTGGTCGCGATAGAGTTTGATCAATTCCTTGTTCAGCCGGTCCCGGTCGTCCTTGTACTTTTCCTGTACGGCCGCGACCTTGGGCTGGATCAGCTGCATCATCTTCATCGACTTGTAGCTCTTGTACTGCAACGGCACAAACAACAGCTTGATCGCCAGCGTCAGGAGGATGATGGTGAGCCCGTAGTTGTAGGTATAGTCGTGGATGAATCGCAGCACGTAGAAAATCGGCTTGGCCACCGACTTCACCACTGTCCAACTGCCGAAGATGAACCAGCCGAAATCGATCGTGTCTTCCAGGCCCACGTTCAATGAGCGGAGCGTGTCGTATTCCTTCGGGCCGGCATAGAGCTGGAGCGCAACAGAGGTCCCTGCGAGAGGCGCGGGCATCCGCACGCCGGCCGAGACCACCTTGTCGCCTTCTTTTTTTGCCAGCGCGGAGGTCGCCTGTTTCGGCATCAAGACGGAAAGGAAGTACTTGTCCTGCAACGCGACCCACTGAACCGAGCCCTTTCGTTCAAGCTCCGTGTCCGGCGTTTCCTTTTCCGCCTTGTCGTCAACCAGCGAAGCTGATCCGATCAGGCCGATGAATCCTTCTCCCCATTCCACGATACCGAAGTTCGTGCCCAGGCCGACATCGTAGGGCTCGGTCACGCCTTCCAGGGCGACGGCGATATCCACCACATAACTATCATGATGAAAGGTTAGCCGTTTCTCCACGCCGAGATGGGTGACGGGATCGTGAAACTGCATCGTGACATGCCCGACGGGATGGGCCGCATCCAGGACCGTGAAGTCTTGTTCAATATGGTAGAGGCCTTCCTGAATCGTTTTTTCAATCTCGGCGTTCGCCACAGTAATCGAGAGGGGGCCTCTGAACTTTCCCCCCGAGTAGACGAGTTGTACCGGTTTTTCTTCGGGGGGCGCCGTATGGTAGCGCTTCAACTCCCAACTCTTGATGACTCCGCCACGATTCGAGAACCCGACCCGCACCAGATCCGTTTCAACTGTCACCGTCTGTTCCGATGTCGTTGGGGAGAGGTTCAGGCCCTGCGCGGCAGGCTGTTGACCAGATTGGGTGGCGAGGCTCGCGCCGGGGGAACCGCTGTTCTCTCCCGCTACACTCGTAGGCGTCGATTCTGGCTCAGTGGAGGAAGAGCCACGAGCGGACGAGTCCTGGACAGGCACTGGCTCAGGGAGCCAGCCCATCTGTTTCAGGAGCAGGTCGTAGCCCAGGATGATGGCTAACGAGAGAACGAGAAAAATGACGACGCGTTTTTCCATGGCCAAATATTATCCAAAATAAACAACGAAGGCCCCGTTACTTTACGGGGTCCATTCCTCCGGGATGAAACGGATGGCACTTCAGCAGGCGGCAGGCCGCAAGTCGTAGCCCGCGGAGCACCCCGTACCGATCGATTGCAGCACTCGCATATTCAGAGCAGGTCGGCTCGAAACGGCAGGCCGGTCCGAGGAACGGCGAGATCCAATAGCGGTAACCGGCAAGCAGAGCTAGACACCAGTGGCGCATGCTAGGCCTCAGGGATACGTAAGAGTCGCTGGCGCTGGAGCGATGACAGCCAGGCCTCTTTCAGGACGGCAAAGGGCTGCAGAATCGACTCCCGTTTGGGAAAGACGACAAGCGCTTGCCCCGGGATCAATTGATCTTGCACCTGCCGCGTGAGCTCCCGAAACAGACGCTTCACGCGATTCCGGCTGACGGCGCCTCCGAATCGCTTGCCGACGACAATGCCGACACGGGAGCCGCCTACCTCAGTCTCGCAAATCATCATGTTAAAGAAGGCGGTCGAAATACGGCGGCCGTGCTTCTTGGCATGCTCGATATCACGGCTGCGTTTCAGGAACAGATCCCTGTCAGTTCCACCCTGCGACATGACGATCATCCTGGGTGAGAACCAGCTCGCACAGGAGCTCCCTTCGAGTCCAGATCTCCGGATCTCGATCCTGACCACCTGCCGTCATTCTGTGAAGGGAACGTCCTTGTTTGGGATACGTACCGGGGGCAAGATTCCTCGCGAAGCCTGCAGGGGTACCGCTCACTACATTATACGGTTAAGCGGGCCCGACCCTTCGCGCGGCGGCGAGCCAAGACCTTGCGGCCGTTCTTCGTGCTCATCCGTTTACGAAATCCATGCTCACGCTTTTTCTTGAGGTTCGAGGGCTGTGCAGATGTAAATGACATAACAATCGCTCCTTGCTAAGAATACTCACGGATGAACGGGGCATTATAGGGGCGGGGCCGCACTCTGTCAAACGGTTGTTCCTTCGAGCGCGGCTGTTTGCGCCTCGGTCCGCGCGCGAGACATTAGCCGGAGGCTCGTGTCACATCGAGAATTCGTCCTTCTATACGTACTATATAATTGAGGCGCTTTTGTCGGTGACGGACTAGACCGCCCCATCACTTTCGCAATATTCTCAGGGCATTCCCATATAAAGCGTTATAATACAAAGACTTCGTGCTGATTATCGTCGCGGGTTCGCTGGCATCACCCTTGCGAATTAGTACTCATTCGACGCATCTTGTGTGCGAAGAACGGGCGAGCAAACGAAGATAAACAGGAGCGCTGACCCTTAGTCGGCTTTTTAACAAGGAGAGAAATGATGAATACACGAGCAGCAATGTTGCCAGTTATGTGCGCCCTTTTGATGCTGACGGCCTGCGCGAAGGCGCCGACGGAACAGATCGCAGCGGCAGAGAAAGCCGTGACCGAGGCGCAGCAGAGCGGCGCCGCAACCTATGTCGCGGACGAATATGCCAAAATCGAAGGCACGATGGCAGCGCTCAAGAAAGAAGTGAGCGAGCAGGACGGCAAATTCGCATTGCTCCGTGATTACGGGAAGGTCGAGCAGCTCGCCGCCGCCGCCAAGAGCGATGCTGAACGGGTGAAAGTCGAGGCCGCGACGAAGAAGGAAGAGGCGAAAGCCGCCGCACTCCAGGCTCAACAGGTTGCGCAAGAGGCCGTAGCCTCCACGCTCGCACTCGTCGCCAAAGCGCCTGCCGGAAAAGATCGCGCCGCATTAGAGTCGATCAAAGCCGATGCCGACGCGCTCAAGGAATCGCTCAATCAAGTGCAGTCGGCGATCGATGCCGCAGACTACCCAACCGCACAAACCAAGGCGAAGGCCATTCACGAGAAGAGCCAGGCCGTGTCCCAGGAAATCGAGGCAGCGCTTGCCAAGATCGGAAAGGGAAAACCCTCTGCAGCGAAGAAGAAGTAAGATAGACTGATCCTATGTCTGATCACTGTCCGCGAGTTACATCGATCGTCTTGGGGTGGGGAGCCTTGGCGTTGGCCGGTCTGTTCACCGGCTGCGTGGAGGCCGTGCCCCAAGATGCGATCGAAGCGGTTGAAAACATTGATCGGGACCTCATGGAGTTGCGGGCGGCCGAGTTTTCCCCGGTCGACTATGCTCGGTTCGCCCACCAGTGGATGGCGCTGAAAAGTCGTGTTCAGGCTGACGAAGACCTGATTCGCTGGCCCTGGGAGCCTAACGATTTGGAGCTCGCCCTGCGGCGGCTCCAGGAAGAAGGCTCCCAGACAGTTGCCCGTCTCACCAAAGAGCGCGAAGCGTTGCGCCAGTCAGCGGAAAACAAGATCGCCCAGGTCGAGGATCGATTTCGGGTGATGGCGGTGCAAGTCAGCGCCATCGATAGCCGGCTCGTGCTGGGGCAGAAACCCGTTGAAACCGATCTGCTCATGAAACAAGCCCATGCTTTCTACGAGCAGGGCCAGTACGACCGCTCGCTCGACGCATCGGACCGGGCTGCGCAGAATCTGGCCACGCAAACGGTTTTGCTGGGTAATGAGTTTGGCCGGTATGCGGATCGCGGGCGAATCAGCCGTTGGCAACAGATGGCCAAGGATACCATCGCCTGGTCTCGTACCCACCAAACTTCGGCGATTGTGGTCAATAAGGCCGATCGTGTGTTGACGCTTTACCACAACGGGCAGAAGGTTGTGTCCTATCCTGTTCGTCTCGGCTTCAATGGCATTCGCGAGAAGCGTTATCAGGGCGATGGCGCTACTCCGGAGGGCCGCTATCGGATCAACCGCAAGCGCGGGCAGGGACAGACGCAGTTTTATCGCGCGTTGGTTCTGGACTATCCCAACGAAGAGGATCGCCGGCGCTATCGGCTGGAACGAAAGACCGGACAGATCCCGGCCTCGCGCGCCATCGGGGGACAAATCGAAATCCACGGAGTCGAGAATGAATTGATGGCCCAAACATTAGGGTGCGTCATGCTCGAAAATCCACAGATGACTCAGCTGTTTGATCGAGTTGAGAAGGGCACGCCCGTCACCATCGTTGGCGCGCTGCATGAGCAGAACTCCGTCGCACAGACGTTAGTGCTGCTGGGTGTTCAACGGGAAGAAACCTAAGGGAGGCCTCATGAAGCGCGTCCTCCTATTTGTGTCGTTTGGCCTGATGGGCCTCTTCCTGGTCACCCTGGTGCAGAGCAGCGGTCTGCCGCTGTCGACCGCATCAACTGTTCGCCCAGCCACAGTCGATCCTGTCTCGTTGCGCACGCTTCAGGCTCGCTATAAAACGCTGGCCAAGCAACTGACCCAGCTGATGCCGACGCAGCCCTATATTCTGGTCGACACGGCCCGCAACCATCTCTATATCAAACGGCAGGATCAGGTGATGTTGGATGCGCTGGCCTCCACCGGCAGCGGCACGATCCTGGACAAGCCGGGCGAGTCGAAGGGGCAGTGGATCTTTGATACCCCACGGGGCGAATTTACCGTACAATCCCGGCTGACCAATCCCGTCTGGGTCAAGCCGGACTGGGCGTTTATCGAAGAGGGGCTCGCGGTCCCCAAGAGCCAGGCCGACCGTCTTGAGCCGGGAGTGCTCGGGGAATATGCGCTCGGCTTCGGGAAGGGCTACTTTATTCACGGGACGCTCTATACCCGCCTCCTCGGGAAAAATGTGACGCACGGCTGTATCAGACTGAACGACGACGATCTGAAGAGTGTGTATCGGCTTGCCAAGGTCGGCACACCGATCATGATTTTCTAACCTGCCGCTTGGCGCAGCCCCTATGACTTTTCTCTGCGCAACGTTTTCCATTCTCTTGTCCCTGATTTCGGTAAGCTGGGCTGCCGAGCCGGAGGTCATTCCGCCAGGGGACTTGGCCGACTCCGCCTCGTTGCAAGAAGCCACCAGAGTGCTGGAAGAAGAGGTCAAGCTCGCAGCCAAGCCCCAGACCTATGTGTTTATGGACCTCGCGGCCAACGTCATCTTGATTAAGGGCCGGGGCGTCGAGCTCCACCGTAGTCCGATCGAACGCTGGTCGGCGTCCGACCTGTCGCGGTTTGCAGCCCTGTACCGCCTCCGTGAACGTCCGCAAGTCACTCGCCGTAAAATCGATCCCATGGCCGTGGCGGAGCAAGATCCCATTTCCCTGGTCGACATGCCGACCACGTTTACGCTCAAATTCTCCCCGCCTTTGACGATCCTCGTCCTCTCCAATACGGACGGTAATCCCTGGCAATGGACCCTGCAGCGAGGGCGAGTCTGGTGGCGCCGGCTCACGGCATGGGGGCAGATCCTCCGGACGGGAGACATGTCTCCGCCCCCTCCCTCCCTTGATCTCACCGTTTCGCTCGATCATGCGCAATCGCTCGCCTGGACGGTCACGGAAGGCATGCCCTTTCTCATCCGTCGCCCCACGCCATAGAGAGGCCTTATGTTTGTCTTTCGTCCGTCCGATATCTCTATGTTGAGAAACGATCGATGACCCGGAGCCGTACGAGAGGTGCGGACGGCATAGACGATTCCAGTGGATCGCGCGCGATGAAGCTCAAAACTGCCCAATCATTTTCTCCAGAACTGCAAGCGCTGGTCACAGCGGCTCACGCGCGACTCACGGCATCCCATGCGGTCGAGCGGCTGTGGGCCCGCGATCATCGGCTATGGAAAGAAGATCCGACCGATATCACGAACCGCCTCGGCTGGCTGACGATCGTCGGCGAGATGAAGGCGCACGCCGAAGAGTTACACGTTTTCGCAAATTCCGTGAAGGATCGCGGCATCCGCGATGTGGTCCTCCTTGGCATGGGCGGCAGCAGCTTGGGTCCTGAAGTGTTGCGCGCCTCGTTTGGATCGAGCCGCGGCTTTCCGCGTTTGTGGGTCCTCGATTCCACGATCCCCGGCTGGGTTCGGCAGGTCACAGAGGCGATTGATCCGGCTCGCAGCCTGTTCATCCTCGCCAGTAAGTCCGGCGGGACTATCGAGGTCCTGTCCCTCTTCGCCCATTTCTGGAAACTCGTGCATCAGACTCCGGGCCATCAAGGAGGCGAACAATTTATTGCCATTACCGATCCCGGCACCGGGTTGGAGAAGCTGGCAGCGGAACATCGGTTCGGCCGAGTCTTTACCAGCCCCGCCGACATCGGTGGACGGTATTCGGTGCTCTCCTATTTTGGGTTGGTCCCGGCGGCGTTGATGGGGATCGATGTGGCGCAGTTGCTGGCACGGGCTGCCATGATGGTTCGCATCTGCCAGGTCCAGACTCCTCTCGCCCATAACCCGGGCGCAGACCTTGGCGCGGCGATGGCCTCATTGGCGCAAGCGGGGCGCAATAAGGTCACTATTATTGCGGCACCTCAGATCGCGGCCTTTGGTCTCTGGGCGGAGCAACTACTCGCGGAAAGCACGGGGAAAGAAGGCACCGGCTTGATTCCTGTCGCGAACGAACCGAGCGTGTCAGCGAAGGCCTATGGCCAAGATCGGTTGTTCGTGTATCTCCGGCTGAAGGACGATCAGAATAGACCCCTCGATCAGCAAGTCGCCAAGCTTGGCAGAGAGGGCCATCCCGTTCTGACCGTCACGCTTCAAGACCGGTACGATCTCGGGGCCGAGTTTTTTCGCTGGGAAGTGGCCACGGCTGTGGCAGGTCATCTCCTGGGGATTCAGCCCTTCGATCAACCGAACGTTCAGGAAAGCAAAGACAACACGGCCCGTGTGCTGAAGACCGTTCAAGCCACCGGCAAGTTGCCGAAGCAGGTCACCGTCACTCCTGCTAAGGCGGCGGCCCAACTTAAGCGGCATTGCCGCCCCGGCATCTATGTCGCCATCCTGGCCTACACGACGCCCTCTCCAAAGATGGAGCAGACCCTTCGTGCGCTGCGGCGAGCGCTCGTCTCCCATCACCATGTGACGACGACGGCCGGCTATGGACCGCGCTATCTCCATTCGACGGGCCAGCTCCATAAAGGGGGCCCCAAGAACGGAATTTTCTTACAGCTCATCGATCAGATGAGTCCGGATCTCGCGATCCCCGGAGCAGCCTTTACCTTTGCGACGCTCGCGCGGGCCCAGGCAGCCGGCGACATACAGGCGTTGCACGCGCATGGCCGGGAGGCCATCGTGATGCCGTTGGGCAAGAACCCGTTTGCGGCGATTCAGGCCTTGACGAAATCTCTCGCGCCCCGTACAAAGGCCCGGCCTTCAACTAGCACGCGCAGCAAGAGCAGGGGCACTAGTAAAAAGTAAGATGGCCGGCACCCCCGAGATCCGCCTCTCTTCCGATCGTCACTCCTGGGCCGCGACCGCCGCTGAGCTTGTGCAGTCGGTGGGCCGTGAGGCCCTTCGCGAGAAGGGGCAATTCTTCATCGCCCTCTCCGGCGGTGCGACGCCGGCACTCCTCTATGAAGCCCTGACCTCTTCCGTGTTTGCCGGCCGTTTCGATTGGTCCCGCACCACATTTTTTTTCGGCGACGAACGTTGCGTCCCTCCGGATGATCCCCGGAGCAATTACGCCTTAGCCAGCCAGGCCCTCTTCATCCCGCTGAATATTGGTCCGTCGCAGGTCTGCCGTATGGCGGGGGAATCCTGCGATCAACAGGCGGCGGCGGCTGACTATGAACAGCAACTGCGTCGCGCAACGAAGACTCCCGCCCCGGCCATGCCACAGCTCGACCTCATTCTCCTGGGTCTGGGAGAGGATGGCCATACCGCGTCTCTCTTTCCTGGATCGCCGATTTTGCGGGACCGCCAGAACGTGATCGCGGTGACGCAGTCTCCAAAAGATCCTCCAACCAGATTGACGATGACCCTAGGTGTGATCAACCGGGCGAGTGTGGTACTGTTTCTCGTCGCGGGAGCCGGTAAAGCAGGAGTCGTGAGCGCCATTCTCGACCCGAAGACCGAGGCAGACCGGCAGCTCCCGGCATCGTTGGTCGCGCCGGACGAGGGCCGCCTTATCTGGCTGCTCGACCCGGCGGCTGCCGCAGGGCTGTCGAGAGATCGAGTGAGCATGATCGTACATGAGGACTAGATGATTGTTGCCGGTGATATCGGGGGCACGAAAACTCACTTAGCCCTGTTCGATTGGAAGAAAGACCGCGTCGACCCCATCCGGCTGGAGTCTTTCCATAGCGCCGATTACACCTGCCTTCAGGACATGCTCGAGGAGTTTCTTGTCCCGCCGAAACCTCCGACGCCCATCGACGAATACGACGCTGAAAAAAATACTAGTGAGGAACCGGAAGAGGAACGTCCGGCGGAAGAACCGCTGAAGATTGACGCAGCCTGTTTCGGCATCGCCGGCCCCGTCATTCAGAACCATTGCCAGACGACCAACCTTCCCTGGGTGGTGGATGGCGCGGCATTGGCCAAACACTTCGACATCCCGAACGTCCGGCTCCTCAACGATCTTGAGGCCATGGCCCACGGTATTTTGTTGCTCCGGCCCGACGAAGTCGAAGTCCTCAACGCCGGCACGCCTCCGCCCCATAATCAGGCGCTCGCCCTCATCGCAGCGGGAACGGGACTGGGTGAGTCCATCCTCTGTTGGAACGGGTCGCGCTATCAGCCCATGCCGTCGGAAGGCGGCCATGCCGACTTCGCGCCGAATAACGACAACGAGATCGAACTCTTGCGCCATCTGCGCGGCCATTACCTGCACGTCAGTTACGAGCGGGTCCTGTCAGGGCCTGGCCTGCATGCCATCTATGATTATGTTCGCGATAGCAAGAAGAACGAGCCGACCTGGCTCTCAGAACAAATCAAGGCCGGAGACCCGGCGGCGGTGATCGCAGAAGCCGGCCTCAAAGGTACGGCGGACATCGCCAAGCTGACGCTCGATCTCTTTGCCTCGATCTACGGAGCCGAAGCCGGCAATCTGGCCTTGAAGGCCATGTCGCTCAACGGCGTCTATCTGGGCGGAGGGATGGCACCCAAGCTGCTCGCCAAACTGAAGGACGGGACATTTATGAAGTCGTTCACGAACAAGGGCCGCTACAAACGCTTGATGAGTTCGATTCCGGTCAAAGTCGTGATGAACCAACAGACCGCCTTGCTCGGCGCCGCATCGTTCGCCGCGCACCTCGCCAGGCAGGCGTCATCATAATGGCGATGGATCTGGATGCATTGAAACAGGCGGCGGCGTTGAAAGCCGTCGAGTACGTGCGCGATGGCATGGTCGTCGGACTGGGGACCGGCTCCACGGCGAAACATATGGTCATGGCGCTGGGGGAGAAGGTCCGCGCCGGGATGAAGCTTCGTGGCGTGCCCACGTCCAAAGAAACGGCGACGCTTGCCAGGGAACAGGGCATCACCCTTATCGATGCAGACAATGCCTGGGTGATCGATGTTGCGATCGACGGAGCAGATCAGGTTGATCCAGCCTTCAACCTCATCAAGGGCGGCGGCGGCGCCTTGTTGAAAGAAAAAATTGTCGCAGCCTCGGCCAAGCAGTTCATCGTTCTGGTCGATCATACGAAGCGAGTGCCGGTATTGGGGGGCTCCTTCCCTCTCCCGATCGAAGTGATTCCCTTTGGCTGGGGCAGCACGGCCAGAGAAATCGAAGCCCTTACGAAGAGTCCTGTGGTGCTCCGGGAGCGGAACGGATCCCCGTTTCACACGGAAGCAGGCCATGTGATTCTGGATGTCCATCTGGCACGGATCGACAATCCGCGCGAACTGGAGATCGCCTTGAACCTGATTCCTGGAGTCGTCGAGACCGGTCTCTTTGTCGGACGAACGGACCTGCTCATCGTGGGCACAGCCAACGGAGTTGAGACCTACCCCGCGACGAGGACATGAACCAGAACCCTTCTCCGGTCACACTCGATCCCTACAGACTTCCGAGGCAGGTGGTCCCGACTCGTTATGACCTGCGATTGGAGCCGGACCTGACCAACGCGACCTTTGCCGGACAGGAAACCATCACGCTCACGGTTTCTCAGCCGACATCTGATATCTTCCTCAACGCGATAGAACTCGACATTGTTTCAGCCAGGATCGAAGGCCTGCCGGGTCAAGCGCAAGAGGCCACGATTGTATTGGACGAACCGCTTCAGCGCTGCCGCTTCACATTCGCCCAGCCCCTTTCGTCCGGAACCTGGCGGTTGACGATCCTATTTAGCGGAACGCTCAACGACAAGTTGCGTGGGTTTTATCGCAGTACCTACAAGGACGAGCAGGGCGCGACGCATAACATGGCCGCGACGCAATTTGAAGCGACCGATGCCAGGCGGGCCTTCCCCTGCTGGGATGAACCGGACTTCAAAGCGGTTTTTGCCACTACGCTGGTCATCGATCCGGCCTTGACCGCTGTCTCCAACAGCATGATCACATCGGAAACGGTGGAGGGGGGGAAGAAGGTGCTGCGCTTCGCCGATACCATGAAGATGTCCACCTACCTGGTGGCTTTCATCGTTGGCAAGATCGAACCGACCGAACCGACGATGGTTGGCCGGACCCCCTTGCGTCTCTGGGCCGTCCCTGGGAAAAAGCACCTCGCCACATTCGGCCAAGACATTGCGGCAGCGTCGCTCTCATTTTTTGAAATCTACTACGGCATTCCCTATCCCGGCGACAAGCTGGACCTGCTCGCCATTCCTGACTTTGCCTCAGGCGCCATGGAAAATCTTGGCGCCATTACCTATCGGGAAACGGCCTTGCTGGTCGATCGGCAGAGCGCCACACATGGAGAGCTGGAGCGAGTGGCCGATGTGGTGGCTCATGAAAACGCCCATATGTGGTTCGGCGATTTGGTCACCATGTCCTGGTGGAACGGGCTCTGGCTGAACGAAGCCTTCGCGACCTTCATGGAAATGATGGCGGTGGATGTCTGGAAGCCGGAATGGAAACGGTGGGATAGTTTTGGCGTCTCGCGCGCCGCGGCTTTTTCCGTCGACGGACTTCAGAGCACCAGACCGATCGAATATCCGGTGCAGGCCCCCAAGGACGCCGACGCGATGTTCGATGTCCTGACGTACGAAAAGGGCGCGTCGGTGCTACGCATGTTGGAGCAGCACATCGGTCCGACGGTCTTCCGCGACGGGGTCCGCGATTATTTGCAGGCCCATGCCTATGGGAATGCTGATACGAACGACCTCTGGCTGTCGCTGGGGAAGATTGCCAAGCAGCCGGTGCCGGAGCTGATGAACGGGTGGATTTTCCAGCCGGGCTTTCCGCTCCTGACCGCCAAGGTGACTGGGCCATCCGGACTGACGATTACGCAACAACGGTTCAGTTACCTGAGCGGGACTCAGTCAGGCTCATCGCAAGACCAGCAATGGCAGGTTCCGCTCCAGATGAGGGTTACGGCCAACGGTAAGGTCAGCACCTCCCGCCTGTTGCTGACGGAGAAGGAGACGACCGTTGCGCTCCCGCAAGGTTGGGAGTCCCTGCTCCTCAACGAAGGGGGCCACGGTTTCTATCGAGTGAGGTATGAGTCGGATTTACTTCGTCGATTGCTGGACGGAGGCCTCGATCGTCTCGCCGTCACGGAACGGTTCAACCTCGTCAACGATGCCTGGGCTACGACCGTCGCAGGCCTCATGTCCCTGACGGACTATCTCGACCTGACCAGCCGTTTCATGGCTGAGCGGGACAAGAATGTTTGGGCCGTCCTGCTGGATTCCTTTTCGTTCCTTAATAAGATTGTTGCAGCGGAGGATCGCCCGGCATGGGAAGCCTTCGTGCGGGCGCGAGTCGGTCCGGCCGTGGCAGAGCTAGGTTGGGCGCCCAAGAGCGGCGAGAGCGAAGGGACGAAACAGCTGCGGGGAGACTTGATCGGGGCGATGGGAAAGCTTGGCAATGATTCCGCTACCCAAGATCGCGCGGCAGAGCTGTATCGGGCCTATCGAAAGGACGTCACGGCGGTCGATCCTAATATTGTGCCAGCGCTCGTCGCGATTCTTGCCCATCGGGGTGACGGGGCCCGGTACGCTGAGTTCGACGCAGGGTTTCGCTCCGCCTCCACCCCGCAGGAAGAGCGGCGCTATCTGTTCTCTCTTGCGACATTCCAACAGAAATCCTTGCTCGAACGGACCCTCGCCCGCACCATCAGTGGAGAGATCCGTACCCAGGATGCGCCGTTCCTCGTCAGCGCGGTCCTGAGCAATGTCTCTGGCAGAGAGTTGGCCTGGGATTTCGTCAAGGCGAACTGGGAGAAGATGGATCAACTCTTTCCCAAGCAAGGATTGCGGCGCATGTGCGGTGGCATCGTCAACCTCGCCACTCCGGAACTCGAACGGGATGTGCGGGATTTTTTCACGACTCGTCAGATCGACCTGGGCGGGAAAACGCTGGAACAAAACCTCGAGCAATTGCGGGTCGCCGTCACGGTTCGAGAGCGAGAGACCAGCGCCTTACGCAGGTATCTGGATCGATTTCGCTAACCAGCTGAGGCAATGGGCGAGCGTGATCAGCCTCCAGACCGGCTGTCTTCGACTGTACGTCCAACGAGGGCCTTCTGAGGCCGCGCGTTGCGCGAGCAAGGAGACGGCCGGCCCGGAGGCATCCTTTATTCGTGTCGCAGGATGGCCAGAGGCCGTTGGCCGAGAATCCGGTAGGTGCTGGCAAACCCGACGAAGAGCGTAAGCCCCATCGTCAGGAGCAGGCCCTTCCCAAGCACCAGTAGGTGCAGGCTCCAGGGCAGATCGAAGACATAGCGCAGCACCGCCCAGGATAAGACGGTTCCGAGCATCAAACCGATCGATCCCGCCACCAGACCCAATAAGAGATATTCGAGCGCAAAGGCTCTGGCAATCAGGCCCCTGGTCGCGCCGAGCGCTTTCAGAATGACCGATTCGTAGAGCCGTCTGTAGCGTGTCGCAGCGAGGGCCGCTGCCATGACCAGGCCGCCGGTCAGGAGGCAGAAGAGCGCCATCGCGCTGATCGCCAGTGCGAGACGGTCCAGTACCCGCGAGAATCCGTCGAGCACATCGCCGATATGGATGGCGCTGACGTTCGGGAAGGAGGCGACGACCGCTTGCTGCAACGGCACCTCTTCGTCCTGCGAGACCCGCACCGTTGCCACATAGGTGAAGGGTGCTCCCTCAAGGGAGCCGGGGGATAAGATCATGTAGAAGTTGGTCGAGAAATTTCCCCATTCCACTTTGCGAATACTGCGCACTTCCGCCGAGATCATGGCCCCCTGAATGTCGAGTTCGACGAGCGAGCCGATTGTGAGACCTAAATGGGCAGCCGCTTCCTCTTCGACTGAAACTTGCGGAGTCGAAAAGACCTGCCCCGGTTTCCACCAGGTTCCCTTGACCAGTTGATTATCTTTCGGGAGCTGGTCGAGAAAGGTCAGCACATATTCTCTGGTGAGATACCACTGTTTCCCCCGCTCTTCTTTTCCTTCCGCGCGCGCGTGGTTCCTCTCGCTTCCTTCTTCTGCCGCGATGACCTGTCCATCGATGGCATGGAGCCGTGATCGGACCAATGGAGTGAGTTCAGGATTCGGACGACCGGTCTGTCGATGCACCAAGGTCACGAACTCCTGCGCTTGATCCGGCTGAATATCGATGAAGAAGAAGGTCGGAGCATCAGCCGGACGATTCTCCTGGACATGGCGGAGCAGGGCCTGTTCCACCAGCGAGACCGTGGCGATCAACATGACGCCGATGCCGATGGCGACCATGATTCCGGTCGCCTGGCTTCCGGGCCGCACGACATTGCCCAGAGCGAAGCGCAGGCTCAGGATGTTGGGCCTGGGCATCCAGGCCAGCAACCGTATGAACAGGCGTGCGGAGACAAAGAGGATCGCGAGGGCGAGAGACAGAGCCCCGAGAAACAGGAGTCCGATCGACCAGGAGCCAGCCTGCCAGATCGAGAGGGAGCAGAGTCCGAGGATGATCCCTCCAGCCGTGCCGACATTCAATCGATCGGTCAGGCCCCATTTCACCCACCAGCGTGACGGAGCCATCTCCTGTGTGACCGTCGTCTGTTCCGTCTCGCGCCGGAAGATCGCTCCCGGCTGCACCTCGCGAATCTTCAAGAGGGGCCAGAGGGTAAAGAGCAAGGTCGATAGGAGTCCCAGCATCGCCCCTTTCAGCAAGGGCCAGAGAGAGAAGCGGGACAATTCCGAGGAGACGCCCAATTGTTCGAGGAGGTTCGATGCAAAGAGGTCGGCCATGAGGGGCGGCAGTCCCTGCTGGAGCGCGATCCCCAAGAGGATTCCCGCCAGGCTCCCGATGGAGCCCAGGAAGATCGCTTGCACCACATAGGTGGAGACCACTGTGGCTGAATCGGCCCCGACCGCTTTAAGGATCGCGATCGTGTTCAATTTGTCCCGCAGGAAGGCATGGATCGAGGTGCCGACTCCCAGCCCTCCGATGAAGAGGGCCGTGAGGCCGATCAGGCCGAGATAGCGGGAGAGCTGGTCGAGAAATTGTTTCAACTGGGGCTGAGCCGTGCGATAGCTGGAGAGGCGCGCGGAATCCGATGCCAGCCGGCCCCGCAGTTCCGAGAGGAGCGGCTCAACCGGCATGCCAGTTGGCAGCTTCAGGAGATACCGTTCTCGCATCCTGCTGCCCGGTTTGATGAGTTCCGCTTCCCGCAACCCCTCCTGCGCAATCATGACCCGTGGACCCAAGCTGAAGGCATTGGCCATGCGATCCGGTTCGGTCCTGACGATCCCTGTAATGAGAAACGTTGCCTGACCGATCTTGATTCGATCCCCGACCGAGAGGCCCATTCGGATCAGCAGCGACTCCTGCACCACTGCGCCCAAACAGACTTGGCCGCCACAGTCACGTTCATTGGGATGGAGCAGGCTGTCGAGTGGCTGCGCCGGGTCGAGCGCGATGGCTCCATACAGGGGATAGGTTGATTCGACGGCTTTGAGTTCGACGATCTGGGTCGCCTGGGGTGTAGCAGATTCCTGAGTCTGACGCGAAGCCATGGCGATGAGCTCGCTCGCATGGGTGAGGGCCATGTTCCGTTCATCCAGCGACTGTAGGACGGCCTGGCCATCTGAACTGAGGGAATGGGTGAGCCGAATTTCGAGATCGCCGCCTAATAGACCCCGCGCTTCTTTCGTGACCGCGAGATCCACGTTCGCGCTAAAGAGCGAGACCCCGACCAAGGCGCCGACCCCGATGGCGACACAGGCGAAGAAATAGAGGAAATGCCGCCAGGAACCCCTGGTTTCCCGCCAGGCCATTTTGAAGATGAAGAGGTTCACCGGGGCGACTCTGTTGGTAGATGGTCCGAACCGATGAGGCTGTCGGATTCGATGCGGCCGTCACGTAACGTTATCACTCGCTCCATCGATGCGGCCATGGCGCGATCGTGCGTAACGAGGACCAGGGTGGTGCCATATTCGCGATGGAGCGAGAGGAGGAGGTTCATGATCTGTTGCCCTGTGGCTGAGTCCAGATTGCCCGTCGGTTCGTCGGCCAGGAGAATCGGCGGGTGACAGGCGAAGGATCTGGCCACCGCGACCCGCTGCTGTTCGCCCCCCGACAGTTGGACCGGATAATGATGCAACCGGTTTTCCAGGCCGACGGATTTCAAGAGATCTGTCGCGCGATCCTGCGCCCCGCTCGCCCCCGCCAGCTCCAGCGGCACCAGGACGTTTTCCAGGGCGGTGAGGGTGGGGATGAGATGAAAGGATTGAAAGATGTAGCCGATGTGATCGCGGCGGTACTTGGCCAAATCGCTCTCGCACATCCTGGAGATGTCCGTTCCGTCCAGTGTGATGGAGCCGGAGGTCGGACGGTCCAGCCCCGCGATGAGACCCAGCAAAGTGGATTTGCCACTGCCGGAGGGACCGACGATGGCTACGCGCTGCTTGTCAGGAATCTCCAGGGTGACATCATCGAGGATCGTGATCTGATGGCCTCCGCCGGCCAAGCGCATCGTCAGGTGAGAAAGGGTGATCATCTTTGCAGGCTCCACAGTATCGTTGGCGCGAAGGCCTATATTATACTGAACATCTATGCGTCGCTCATGGATTCTCGCACCACTCGTTTGCTGGCTTTGCCTGGTCGCCCTCTATGGCTGCGACCGAGGCAGCGCGCCGTCGTCGTCTCCTCCGCCTCGCGACGGGTTCGGGCAACGGCTGGGAACCGACGTTACGGCGCGACCGGGGCGAGCGACGGCATCAGTCGCAGCCGAACGTCCTCGTATCGTTGCGTTCGGCAACAGTTTGACGGCAGGCCTCGGCGTGGCGCAGGAGGAATCCTACCCGGCGCAATTACAGCGGAAGCTGGAGGAGGCAGGCTATTCTTATCGGGTCGTGAATGCGGGGGTCAGCGGCGAGACGACAGCCGGTGGATTGCGGCGGGTGGCCTGGGTGCTGAACAGCAAACCCTCGATCGTCATTCTGGAGCTTGGTGGCAACGACGGGTTGCGGGGCCTGAGCCTGCCAGAGACGAAAGCCAATCTCGAACGGATCATTCAGCAACTTCAACAGGCCTCCGTCACGGTCCTCTTAGCCGGGATGAAGCTTCCGCCTAATTATGGCAAGGACTATACGGCCGGGTTTGAGGAGCTCTATCGCTCGCTGGCGAAGCAATATCACCTGACGTTGATTCCGTTTTTTCTCGATGGGGTGGCAGGCTCGTCCTCGCTGAACCAGGCAGACGGGATCCATCCGACGGGAGAGGGCTATCACCTGATCGTTGAGAGCCTATTCGCGACACTGGAGCCGTTGCTGAAGCCAAACAGATGACGGCTGGTCATGAAGGGAGCACCCAGGCAGGGATGGCCCCGCCCGATAGAGAAAGACATCGGGCGGGGACCAGTCGCCGGTACACGGAATAAGCGACTAGGACTTCTTGAGGAAGGAGTCGTAGACGCCGTAGGCCAGAATCAGTCCGATCAAGATGTAATAGATACTGGTGATCCCGCTGTAGTCCGGCGGACCCTCGCCCTTTGACTCGTTCGCCAGCACGTAGGACACACCGGTCAGCAGGACCGAAAACGCCACTGTGGCAACCCCTGCACCCATCTTCTTCATCATAGAACCCTCCATTGGTCAGTTGGACAAAACGAGGGCCGCATTATACTGAAATTGCCGTACGGTCCGCAACGGCCCGTAACATGAAAACGCTACTGGCGAGCGTTTTGAGCGGCCTGCTAAATCCGCGAGTGGGTCCCGTCGCAATAGGGAGGCCTCTCTGTCCGCTTGCAGCCGCAGAGGGCGACCCGTTTCTTTTCCTCGAAATGGACTGCCAGCGGAGAAAAATCCGTTCCTGTATGGGCTCCATCGCAAAAGGGTTGCGTCTTCGAACGGCCGCATTGACACCAATAGATGGTGCCGGGGCCGACTTCCACCATGCAGGGAGTACGTTGGGCAATCACTGGTTTTTCAGACATCGGTTTCTCCTTCATCTATTCGTGAGGCGATGATTTTCCTCACGATGTTATTTACATCGGCGCGGGAGCCCCTGTTCACTGACCGGAGTCAGCCAGAGGTAATCCGCGACCTGTTCCCGTATCAAATCTTGCAGCTCGTCAATCCGCCTTATGTCGAACGAGGTCAGATAGACGCTGATCTGATGCACCCCAGCAGGCAGGCGTCGGATCACTCGTTTAGGAACCGGAAGGTTATACTGAATATGGCCGCCTCCTGTATAGCTGACCAGGGGGCCAGCCATGGGATCGGCGCCCTGGCGGATAAGGTTGAGGCGAGCGACCAGGGTCTTGGCCATCCCTTCATCGCGGACCATGGAGGCCTCATACATCGTCTGGTAGAGGCTCTCGTTGCCGCCACCATGGCAGGCTTGGAGTTGCTGAAGAATGTGCGAGCGATAGACCGGGTCGTCGACGATGGGTTCGTCCCGCATGTCCCACTGTGCCATGACCGGATCGGACTGAGCCTGAGCCAATCCCTGTTTCGCGACGGTTCGAACCAGGGTCTTCGGAGGATTCAGCGCCGCCACCGGCAGGTGCTGTTCTTTCGCGAAGAGGACCAGAGGCTCATAGTCTTCATAGGCACCGCCCCAACTCTGTTGCCACCGGACGGCCTCCAAGAACTCCTGGCGGCTCTGGTCGGACCCGGACAGATACCGGTCCAGCGCAGCCTGTCCGTCCCAGCCAAACATTTCCAGGGCCAGGACCGGCGTACGACCCTGTTCTTTCAGTTTCCTTAGGACCGTCAGCGCCGCTTCGACATGCCATCGATGGTGATGTTCCTCTCCCAGATAGACGATATCCTGTTGTAACAGTAGGGTTGCCCATTGGTCGGGAGAGATCGGCTGTCCCGTCGCAGTCTCGATAATTTGCCCTGCTTGGAATGGAGCGGACGAGCTTGTTGGCGTTCCACTGGCACAGGCTACCGTGAGCCAGACCAGGCCGAGGATCAGCAGCAATCTGGAGTTGGCGCGGGCCGCTTGCGTGGCAAAGACTGTCGTCATCATGGTCTCTCACTAACATAGGTGTCCCGGGACGGCAAGATAACAACCTTGACGCTCCAGGGATTTGGTCGCTATGCTGCAAGGCATCACTGATAGCGATAGATCGATCATCACAGGCCACGCACCACCCGATCCATGAATTCCAACGCACAGGTTCTTGCAGATTTCCGCTCACAGGTCACGCAGCTGTTACAGGAACGAGACAAGGAGTGGGAGGCGTCCCGTAAACTGGTTGAGGGGACCAGGCTCCCGACGACCTTGAAACGGTTGATTGAGGAAGCAGGCCGCGCCGACCTTCCCATCAGCGTCCGTGATGCCATTGCCCTGGCGCTGGGCCATGCGGAAGCCGTCAAAATTCAGGATCTCCCCGGCCCCCGGCTCAAAGAACTTACCGGGCTTCCTCCGACAAAAGCCGTAAGGGCTCTCTGCGTCTGGCTCGGCGTTGTGGAAGGGCCCGCATCGCAATGGCCGCTGACGGCTTTGCGGAGCGACGCGATTGCAACCTTCGCCCAGTCCCACGTCAATCCCTTCGACTTGCTGCTCGATGCGGACGTGGCGTCGCTGCTCGATGTAGGAGCCGGCGACCTGTCCTTTGCCACGGAGCTGGTCGAGCAATATGTTGCGCCCCTTCACCAGCGTCAGCGCGAGCTGATTCTCCATGCGCTGGACCGGCTGCAGCCTGGTTCGAAGCTGGGCGGCCCGCTCCATCCGGAACGGGAGAGGCTCAACGGCCTGAGGTCCCGGACCGGGCTCTCGTTTCAATTCTACGGCAACCACGACATGTTCGACCTGGGCGAGCTCGACCAGGCAGGGAAGCTCGCCCCTCGTTATACGATTGCGACCTGCTGGGCTCCCGCGACTCCCACGTTCGCCTACGAACCGACCAGACTGTCCCAGGACATCATCACGCAAGAGCTCCAGCGCACCAAAGGCCAGTTCCGGCAGACGCTCTTTTCAGGAGAACCGGCCCTGGAGGTGCAGCATGGGGACCGGGCTCTGCTGTTTCCCCCCTGGAAGTTCGAGATTCGAGGTCCCCTCGCCTTGCTCGACTTGATGGCGCGGCGAGGCCGCCTCTGTGTCCTCGGAGCTGTCGATACCCAAGTCTTCTGGGAAATTCTCTCCCAACTGCTCGACGACGAATGTTATCGACCAGCCAATCAGCCCTTCACGGCGGATAATCTTCCGACGGTGTTCGGCGACAGCTTCGAGCGGCTTTCCCGCCTGGCGATCGGCGAGACGGTAAACCTGGCAGACTGTGCCCCGTTACGAGGGCAGATTCCGCGAGTGCTTCCCCTGCTTCTGGGACAAGAATCCACCTATCGTTTCCGTTCCGTACAGATTCGCCGGGGAGGCGTCTTTCCAGGCATGCCAGCCAGTAGTACCGCCAGACGGTTCTCGGACATGGTCGAAGAGACGCCGCCCTGGATGCTCATCCTCGTTCCGGAGTAGCAGGAGGCTGAAACAGCCCGCTGGCTTCGTTCTCGCATCGTTCAGACCCTCAACGTACCCTCCGGGTACGATTCGGGCCTTCACTCGCTGCGGCCTTGCCAGCGAACTGTTTGAGCCTCCTGCCGGAGCGCTGCCCTTCATCTGATCGAGACGAACTTGCATCGGATCATCTCCGCGAATCCTTGCCAATAGACCTCCCCATACCGGTCGATGCGAAAACTCACGTGAAAATTGACCGTCCCCAGACCCTTTGCTAGACTTCGAGCGTGTCGGATCACCACCCATTCCTGAACCACCAGGACGACTAATCCCACATGAGTTCAACTCAGACTATCCGGGCGATCCAGGACAATATTGCGCTGGTCATCAAGGGGAAATCCCATGTGATTGAAATGGCCGTGGTCTGTCTCCTGGCTCGCGGCCATTTGCTGCTGGAGGATGTGCCAGGCGTCGGCAAGACCACGCTGGGCCACAGTTTGGCCCGCTCGCTGGACTGTTCATTTAAACGCATTCAATTCACTAGCGACCTCCTGCCCTCCGACATCGTCGGCGTCTCCATGTTCAACCGGCAAAAACAGGGGTTCGAGTTCATCCCCGGCCCGATCTTCGCCAACATCGTGCTGGCCGACGAGATCAATCGCACCACGCCGAAAACCCAGAGCAGTCTGCTGGAGGCCATGAGCGAAGCGCAGATTTCCGTCGATAACCAGACGCATCCGCTGGAGCAGCCCTTCATGGTCATCGCGACTCAGAATCCCGCCGAGTACCATGGGACCTTTCCCCTTCCGGAATCCCAACTCGACCGGTTCCTGATGCGTCTCCGTATCGGGTATCCCACGATTGAAGAAGAGCGGAAGGTGCTCGATCGGCCACATTCGCTGCATCCGGCCGAGAGTCTGCGCGCCGTCCTCTCAGCGCAGGACGTCGTGGCCTTGCAGGCCACGGTGGACCAGGTCCATATGGAAGAGCATGTGACGGACTATCTGCTCGCCATCGTGCAGGCGACCAGGCAGAGCGAACTGTTATCTCTGGGAGTCAGTACGAGAGGCGCGCTGGCCTTGAGCAAGTCCGCCAAGGCCCTGGCAGTCGTCCGCGGACGGGACTATTGCCTTCCCGACGATATCAAGGAACTGGCGCCGATCGTGCTGTCCCATCGCGTCATGCTGAACCGGACCCATGGCATGAGGACGCAGAGTTTCGACCAGGCGGAGCGTCTGGTATTGGATATTGTCGAGACCGTTCCCGTCCCCGTGTAGCAGGCTGCTGAAAAAAGAGTGGGATGGCCCGGTGAGTCCCCTGTGCTCGCGCAACGCGCGCCCTCGGAAGGGCCTCGTTGGACGCGCGCAGTGGGGGACTCATCCGGGCCATCCTGGAATAACGCAAACGAGCAAGCTCGGGAATTCTTATTTGATTGCTCGCTGCGGCCTTGCTGGATGGCTTTTTTGAGCAGCCTGCCGATGTTTAATCGAATGAGGCTTATGCGTGATGCGGGCACTTCTGAGCTTTCGCGCGTTCTCGATCTTTTCCTCTATGCGGGGTCTGTCCCGTCGGCGCACGACGCGCCTCACGTCTGACGGAACCAAGTTC
The DNA here is from genome assembly GCA_945905765.1 of Nitrospira lenta. Taxonomy (GTDB): domain Bacteria; phylum Nitrospirota; class Nitrospiria; order Nitrospirales; family Nitrospiraceae; genus Palsa-1315. Next base: position 43,593 of record CAMDPZ010000001.1, on the reverse strand, counting down.
ATCCTCTTCACCTTCGCCATCAGCCTTGCCGCCGTGAACACCGGCAACAACCTTTTTTACTTGATCCTCTCGATGATGCTGAGCTGCATCGTGATCTCCGGATTGCTCTCGGAATATTGTCTCAGCCGGCTGGAGTTTCACCGGCACCTGCCGGACCTCATCATGGCCAACGAGCCGGCCACACTGACCCTTTCGATCGCAAATCGAAACCGGCGCCTCTCCAGCTTTTCCCTGCGGCTGTTCGACGTCATCGGAGGCCAGAATATTGACCGGGGCCTCTTCCTCCAGCAGCTGCCCCCGCAGAGTTCTCTGCTCCTGTCCTATCCGCTGCTCGCCACCAGGCGCGGCAGGATCCGGCTCGAAGGCGTCAGGGTGCAGACGCTCTTTCCTTTTGGACTATTTCGCAAAGCAGGGCTCTACCCTACGGACACCGAGCTGGTCGTCGCGCCTCCCATCAAGCCGCTCACTCTGCGATTCGTGGATGAGCTGGTGAGCGAAGGGCAGGGGCAGTCTCTCCCGCAACGAGGCAGGGGGACCCAGCTGTACAACCTGCGTCTCTATCAGCCGGGCGACGACTCGCGGGCCATCCATTGGATGACGACGGCCCGCACGTCCCAGCTGATCGTGAGGGAAACCGAAGCGGAGGATCAGCGGCTGGTCACAGTCATTCTGTCGCTCATGGCCCCCGATGATCGCGAATCCCTCTTCGAGCGAAGCGTGACGTTCGTGGCCTCGCTCCTCTGGCAACTGACCGAGCGGGCTTATCCGGTGCGGCTCATCGTGGGGAACGAGGATTCAGGGTTCGGGTCCGGCTCCGCCCATCTCTTCACGATGCTGCGCGTCCTGGCTCTGTGCGAACGGCAGCGGCCGGAATCAGACGGAGCGTCCCTTACTGGCGAAGAGCGGTCGAGTCGTCATGACGCTGACCAGGGGCACAGCGTCGCGGTCGTTCCCTGGTCGGGCCAGGCTATATCGGCGCAGGCGCGGTCGGCCGACCGGGTCCTCGATGACAGACAACTTGAAGAATTGACCCATGACTTTTGAACGAGCCTTTGCCCTCAGCTCCGTCCTCCTGGCAGCCGTGGCTTGCAGCGGACTCCTGTTTGCGCAGAGCCTGCCCCTCTGGCTGGCCCTTCCCACGGCGCTTATCCTGATCCTGTCGGTGCTTCAGGCGGGAGGAATGTCGGTCGTCCGGCGGAGGATGGCCCGGATCATCATCTCGCCGGCCCTGTCGAACAGCCTGTCGCTCGGCGCCTTCGTGATATTCCTGGTCGATCTCATCTTCTTCTCCCGCGATCTCCTCCCGGCCGGGATCCATTTCTTAGTCCTGCTGCTGAATATCAAATTACTCACCTTGCAACAGCGCCGCGACTATCGGCATCTCTACGCCCTCAGCCTCATGGCTATTCTGGCGTCTGCGGCTGTCACGACCGATGCCTGGTATGTGCCGATCTTTTTGCTCTATCTGTTCGCAGCGGTTTGGACCCTCCTGCTCTATCACATGACCCAGGAAACGGGTTCAGCTGCGGGGGCAGGCATGCCTGCACAGCCGGCGATCGGTCCGGCGGCAGGGCCAAGCCGGATCACGGCCCCTTTCTTGTGGCTGACGAACGGGGTCGTCGCGATGACGGTGGGCATGACCCTCGCCATATTTTTCGTGATCCCCCGTGTCGGGGTCGGCGCGTTGCAGAAGACGAGCGGCGAAGCCTTGCGGACGTCAGGATTTTCCGAGCGGGTGGATCTGGGGACCATTGGGTCCGTCAAACAGGACCCTCAGATCGTCATGCGGGTTGAATTGCCGGACCGATCGGCCGTGAGCAATGATCATCTCTACCTGAGAGGCCTGGCCTACGATCAGTACAACGGACGGTCCTGGAGCCATAGCAGAACCAGGCAGCGCTCACTCGGTCTTGTGGCGGAGGGAATCTTTTTGGCCCGCCCGCCTAGCAGCCGTCCCCCTGGCAGCCAGTCCCTCACGATCCGCCAGGATATTTTGCTGGAAACGCTCGATACGGCGGTCCTGTTCGCCGCGCCCTTTGCGGAACTCGTGAGCGGCGAGTTTCTGGCCGTGCAGGCCGATGCTATGAGTGGGCTCCACTTGCCTGCTCCCCCTTCGTCGCGTCTTCGCTATTCTGTCACGTCGCAAGTGCCGCAGCTCATCGCGGAGGAACGGACAGCCACGGCTTTGGATTACCCAGAGGCGGTCCGTTTGCGCTACCTTCAGGTTCCGGCTGGGCTGCAACGGATTGACGAGCTGGCGCATCGCGTGGTCCAGGGGGCCGCGACTCCGTTCGAACGGACGCGGGCCGTCCAGCAACATCTGTTAGACAACTATCGCTACAGCCTCGAGGCGGAGCAGGCGACGCTCAACCATCCGCTCGAAGAGTTTTTGTTCACGCGCAAAACCGGCTATTGCGAACATTACGCGACCGCGATGGTCGTGATGCTGCGGACCCTCGGCATTCCCGCCAGGCTGGTGACGGGATTCCTGGCCACAGAATGGAACGAGTATGGAGGCTATTTCACCGTGCGCCAGCGGGACGCCCATGCCTGGGTCGAGGTCTATTTCCCCCGCTCCGGTTGGATCACCATGGACCCGACCCCCGCGGTCAACGCGGCCTCTGCGGCCTCTCGCTGGGAATCTCTCGGCCGATTCGGGGCGTCGCTGCGATTACAGTGGGATCGCCTGTTCGTCAGTTACAGCGCGAAGGATCAATTGGCGGTCGTGCATGGCATGCGGGAGGGCAGCGACTTTGTACGGGAGCAAGCGAGCCGCTGGGTGGCCTCGTTGAGTGGTCCGTCAGCGAAGGCCCTGAGCCGCCTCAGCGCCATGGCCCGCAGATTCCAGCCAGGCATGGCGGGGCTCGTGACGGGTTTGTTCGTCGTCGGGCTGGCCATTTTTCTGCTCATGGTGCGGGATCGGATCGGCCTCTGGGCCACCCTGCATCTTCCGATTGCACCCTCGCAGGGCGCGATCCTCCAGCTCTATGCCCGCATGTTGCGTACGCTGGAGCAGCAAGGTCTGCGCAAACCTCCCTCTGTCACGGCTCGCGAATTTGCCGGATTCGTCGAACGGGAATGGCAGGCTGCCGGTCCACTGGTGGCTTGCATCACCGATCTCTATCAGCAGGGGCGATTCAGCCGAAGGCCGCTCTCGCAGGACGAACTGTCTCTGGCAGCCGAACAGGTCGGACAACTGCAATCGCTCAGACGAATGTAGGCCGGAGCCCTGTTCATAGGGGTTCGTTCTGGCTCGTTTGTTCGCATCCCGCCTCATCCCGTCAAGTTGGCTTAAGTTTTCATGTCGGATACCGAAGAACATTACTAGGGGGGCTTTGACTGCGACGTACATCGTGCAGGCGAGGCGGGCCTTTTCATGAGTAGAGCGGTCACGCCGGCGCTGCGCTAGCAGCCACGTGTCGCGACATCCCGCTGCCACCCCCCTACAACGTGCTCCATCCCATACCTTCCGCGTGAGCGGAGAAAGCTCGCCGCGCCGATTGCATTCTGGCCGGCGGACGTCGTGGCCCGTTGTCCTCTGCCGACGCGGATATTTTGCGGCGGCTTGACGGGAGAGATGGGATCTGCGAGCTCGGCTTGCAGGCGAGTGCTGGTGGATCGTTGCCGGAGCGGACTAGCAGGGGACTTTCATGAATCGCACAGAGATTCAACACCGTTCAGCCCATGCCTGGCTGCCGATCGGCGTGCTCGGGGTGGTCGCGCTGGCCTGCACGATCATCGCGGTCGTGGGGCTTCGCTTGCGCGATCAACTCATTACATCGACCGGTCAGAATCTGGCGCTGGCGGCGGAAACCATTGCCGATAAACTGGATGGCATGGTTGTCGAACGGTACGGGGACATTCAGGTCCTATCGAGCACCCTGTCGAAGTTGTCCGACCATGAAACGCTCCAACATAGTCTGCTCACGTTTCAACGGGCCTACCCCGTGTATCAATGGCTGGCCGTCACCGATGCCAAGGGCATCGTCAGAGCCTCCACCAATCCCTCGGCCTTGGGCGCCAATCACGAGGCGAGTCCCTGGTTTCAAGCGGCCCGAGCGCAAGAGCAGGCCCTCATCCGTTATGACCATGTGATGTCGGAAGCCGGCGAGGCCGCCACCGTCTCCTTCACGATGGCCCTGTTCGACCAGCAGGGTTCGTTCAGCGGCGTTGTCACCGCTCATATGCGGGCTGCGGTGCTGATAGATATTTTCACGAGAACGATTCGTATCTTCGGCGCGAAGGAAGGGCTTGAGCGGAATTATGAATGGGTGTTTATCTCGTCAGACGGCACGTTGCTCCAGGAGTCCGCGCATTTCGCGGACAGACCCGCGGGGCTCGACCTGAACGCATTGCAGTCGGTTTCGCGGTTGCGGGGCGGCCTGTCCGGCTATGTCGAAGAAATTCAATTGCGGACCGGCCGTAATGTGGTGACGGGCTATGCGCAGACCAAAGGGCTCGGCCCTGCCCATGTTATGCAATGGGGCGTCCTGGTGCGCTTAGACCGGCAGGCGGTTCTAGCTCCCGCGTATAGCATGCTGCAGATGCTGGCCGCCGTAGGATTGGTGACGTTGGGGCCTGTCGTCGGTGCGCTGGTATGGACCATGCGACGGCTCCGGAAGGATTGGGAGCGCCTGTCCATCAGCGGGCAGGAGCTGGATACCATCCTGGGCACGATCCGCGAGAGCGTGATCAGCACCGATGCGCAGGGCCGGATTACCTTTATCAATAAAACCGCGCAACGGATGATTGGCTGGACGGAGCGAGCGGCCATCGGGAAACAAATCTCGGACGTGCTGGTTCCGGAAATGAGCGGCCCGCGTGAATTTGCCGTTGGCGAGGTGACGGCTTTCGCGCCGTTTCACGCAGAGGGCGAGCAGGAATCCGCGATCGTGCTGCAGGGCGGAAAGGCGTTGGCCATTTCCGCCACGACGTCTCCACTTGAAAACATTGCCGGAGAAATTGTCGGGTCAGTCGTTGCGTTCCGCGATATTACGGCGCGCAAACAGGCGGAGGCGCAACGGCAGGAGCAGGCGTTGCGCCTGAGCGCGGTGGTGGACCATGCGGTCGTCGGCATCATCACGATCAACGACTGGGGTCTGATCGAATCCTTCAATCCGGCGGCGGAACGGCTTTTCGGCTATGCCCCCGTGGAGGTGCTGGGGCAGAACGTGAAGATGCTCATGCCGGAGCCTTACCACTCGGAGCACGACGGCTACCTCGCCAACTATCAGCGCACCGGCCAAGCCAAGATCATCGGCACCGGGCGGGAAGTGATCGGACGGCGCAGGGACGGCAGTACCTTCCCGCTCGAATTGGGCGTGAGCGAGATCAAGCTGGGCGACCGCCGCCTCTTTACCGGCATCGTCTGCGACATGACAGCCGAGAAGCGCCACAGTGCGGAATTACAGGGCACATTACTGGCCATCGGCAAGGTGCTGGCGATCGTTGAGTTTGCGATGGACGGCACCGTGCTCACGGCCAATGCGAACTTTCTGGAACTAATGGGCTCCCGCTTGGAGGAGATCCAGGGCCGGCATCATCGGCTGTTCTGCGAACCGGCCTACGCGGCGAGTCGCGCGTATCAGGACTTCTGGGCGAAGCTGAACCGCGGCGAATTCGATGCCGGCGTCTACCCGCGGCGCGGCAAGGACGGGAAGGTGGTCTGGCTGCAATCGTCCTATAACCCGATTCTGGGTCTCGACGGCAGACCGTACAAGATTGTTAAGTTCGCCACCGATATCACGGCTCAGAAACAGGCGGAGGCGGTGCGCCAGGCGCATGAAGCCGCGCTAAAGGAGAGCGAGTCGAGGCTCAAGGAGGCGCAACGTATCGCCCAGATCGGAAGCTGGGATCTCGACCTGAGCGACCAATCCCTCACCTGGTCCAATGAAATTTTCGAAATTTTCGAAATTGACAAAACCAAGTTTTCGGCATCCTACGAGGCCTTCCTGCACGCGATCCATCCCGAAGATCGAGAGATCGTCAACGAGGCCTACCGCAACTCGCTCAGCACCCGCCAGCCTTATGGAATCGTCCACCGTCTGCTCATGGAGGACGGGCGCCTCAAATATGTGCATGAGCGCTGCGAAACCATATACGACGAGGCCATCGACCGACCGCTGCGCTCGATCGGCACGGTGCAGGATATCACGGCACGAAAAGTCGCCGAGTTGCAGCTGGAGCAAGTCGCGATGGAAATGGAATGCCGCAATCTGGAACTGGCGGCGGCGAACGATCAGGTTCTGGCTGCGACCCAGGCCAAGAGTGCGTTCCTCGCCTCGATGAGCCACGAGATCCGCACGCCGATGAATGCGATCATCGGCATGGCCGATTTGCTCGAGGATACGGCCCTGTCGCAGGACCAGCAGGAATATGTCCACCGGTTCAGCCGCGCCGCTAATAGTTTGCTGGAGTTGATCAACGACATTCTGGACATTTCTAAAATCGAATCGGGCCATCTGGAGCTGGAGTCGGTGGCCTTCGACCTCCACGACCTCGTGGACAAGACGGCGGAACTGATGGCCGTCCGTTCCCAGGCCAAGAAGCTCGAACTCATGGCCTTTGTCCATCCGGATGTGCCGGCCTGGGTGACCGGCGATCCGACGCGGCTGCGCCAGGTATTCGTCAATCTGCTGGGCAACGCGATCAAATTCACAGAACGGGGCGATGTGTCGTTGCGCATCGAACCGGACCAGGCCGATCCCAGCGCGTTCCGTTGTTCAGTGGCTGACCAGGGCATCGGCATCCCCGCCGATAAACTCGAGGGCATTTTCGAAAGCTTCACTCAGGTCGATTCCTCCACGACCCGTAAATACGGCGGCACCGGCTTGGGCTTAAGTATCAGCAAGCAACTGGTGGAACTGATGGGAAGCACGTTGCAGGTCGAGAGCATCGAGGGACTCGGCAGCACTTTTTCATTCGCCTTGCGCGTAGCCGCCGCCCCTGCGCAGGACATCACACCGCCTCCGCCCCTTCCCGTGATTCAGGGCTGCCGCATCCTTGTCGTTGACGACAACGACACCAATCGATTGATCGTCCGCGAACATCTCGGACGGCTGGGCGCTGTGCTCGTCGAGGCCACCGACGGCGCCTCAGCCCTCGCGTCTCTGGAGGAGGCCAGGCGCCGGAACGAGCCTTTCGCCCTCGCGATCTTGGATTACCACATGCCGGATATGAACGGGATAGAGCTGGCGCAGGCCATCCGCGAGCATTATCCCGTTGCCACCCTGCCCCTTGTGCTTCATACGTCCGAGCTGCGCAGCGAGATGGCCCAACGGGCGCGCGAGTTGGTCATTGCCAGCACCGTCTATAAACCGATCAGCCGCAAACGGCTCCTGGGTTCGGTGGCCATTGCGCTGGGACAGGCCCCGGCAACCTCCGCCTTCCAGGCCCAGACTCCCGCCATCCTCGATCCCTCCTTGCTCCGGCCCCTGGATATTCTGCTGGCGGAAAACGGATTTGTCGCCGTTCAGAAATTTCAGGCAGGCCGGTACGATCTGGTGCTGATGGACATGCAGATGCCGGTGATGGACGGCTGCCAGGCCACGCAGGCCATTCGCCAATGGGAGCGCGACCAGCAGCGCATCCCGACGCCCATCATTGCCCTCACCGCCAATGCCTTTCAGGAGGAGGTCGAAAAGAGCCTGGCCGCCGGGTGCACCGCGCATTTGACGAAGCCGATCAAGAAGAAAACGTTGCTGGCGGCCATGGACCGGTGTCTTGCGCCCCCGTCGAGCGAGGCCGCCGCATGATCGCAACGACTCACAAGGGCGCCATCGTGCCCTACCGCTGGTTGCCACGGCTCATCATTGCCATGGCCGTGCTGCCGCTCATCATCGGCGCGGCCATCCTATGGTCGGTCGAAAAACGGCTGGTCGCCGATGCCGGACAGGGCTTGGCGATGGCCGCCACCAATATCGCGGGCAAGCTCGATATGTTACTGCACGAGCGGATGAACGACATCCAGGTGCTCGCGCAGGCCCCCGCGCTTCGGACGGGAAACGAGCGGGACATTCGCCAGGCCCTGGAGACATTGGAGAACGTGGTGCCCGACTATAGCTGGATCTCGCTTACCGACGCGCAAGGCCGCGTGGTCGCTTCCACACGCGAGTCCCAACTCGGCCTCGACTTCAGTCAGGACCGCGGATGGCAGGCCCTCCAGGGCGGCGCCGGCGCCATCATCGCCGATATGGTGCGCAGCGCGGAAGACGACGGCAATTCGGTCGTCACCTTCATGGCGAGCGTGAGAGGCCCCGATGGAGCCTGGCAGGGCGGTCTCCTCGCCCGGGTCAGCATGCCGGTTTTCGAAGATGTCTTCGCGCAGACCGTGGTGGCGCTGCAAAGTTCCTGGGGCACCGACCTGCATTTGGAATATCAGTTTCTAAACCGGTCCGGCGATCTCCTCGCCGATTCCCTCTTGCGGGAAGAAGGACTCCACAACCTGCAGCAGTTGGGAGTTCCGTCCGCCCAACTGGTCGAACAGGGTCCCTCCAGTTTCGTGGAGGAACTGTTCGCCCGCCGCCAGGTCAACGTCGTCACCGGCTATGCCAGGACGAAAGACTTTGACGCCCAGGGGGAGATGCATTGGGGTATTCTCGTGCGGGTCGACCGGCTCGATATCCTGACTCCCATTCTGGCTAAGATCATGAAGGCTGGATTGGTTGGAGGCGCGGTCCTCATCCCGCTGATCGGTCTGTTGCTCTGGAGCAGCGCCACCCTCAATCGCGCCTGGGCGCAGACGCAGGTCGAACATAACCGCGCGCTGGCGGCGGAGGCCCGCTTCCTGAAAGTGCTGGATGCCAGCCCCGACGCCTTTGTGATGACGGACAGCGGGGGCCGGATCGTTTACGCCAATCATGTGATTGAAACGGCATTCGGGTATCGGTCCGAAGAGCTGCTCGACCAGCCTGTGGAAATCCTCATGCCGGAACGGTACAGGCCGCGCCACCCCGAACTCCGATCCGGCTATATGAAAACGCCCTACCCCAGACCGATGGGTGGCGCGGCTGACCTCGTCGGCCAACACAAAGACGGCCACGAGTTTCCGGTCTTAATCAGTCTCAGTCATGTGGAAATCGACAGCGACCTCTACGTGCTGTGCGCCATTCGCGACATTACCCAGCTGAAGCAGGCGCAGGATGAGCGGGAACGGTTGAGCCGCAATGTGTGGCTGCTGCTCGATTCGACCGCCGAAGGGTTGTATGGCGTTGACCCTGCGGGCCGTTGCACATTTGTGAATCGAGCCGGCGCGGCGATGTTGGGCTACACCAGCGACGAGCTGCTGGGGCAGCCCCTGCATGCGATGATTCACCATTCGCGCCTCGACGGTTCTCCCTACCCTGAAGACGCCTGCGCGGTGGAACGAGTCTGCCTGACCGGGCAAGGGTGCCGGCTGGATGACGATGTCCTCTGGAGAAAAGACGGGAGCGCCTTCTCCGCCGAGATCGACGCCCGCCCGGTTTATGGAGACGGCGCATTGACCGGCGCCGTCGTGTCGTTTACCGAAATTTCCGAGCGAAAACACGCGGAGCAGGTGCTCGCGGCGGCCTCAGCCGTCCTCAAGGAACGCAATGTGGAATTGATCGACGCGCGCGATCAGGCGCTGGCGGCCACGCGGGCCAAGAGCACGTTCCTCGCCTCGATGAGCCACGAAATCCGGACGCCCATGAACGCCATCATCGGCATGGCCGATCTGTTGCAGGAAACGACGCTCTCGGAAGATCAGCAGGAGTACGTCCATCGATTCAGCCGCGCGGCCAATAGTTTACTGGAGTTGATCAACGACATTCTGGACATTTCCAAAATCGAATCGGGCAATTTGGAGCTGGAGGCGGCGCCCTTCGACCTTCAGGACCTCGTGGATAAGACGGCGGAATTGATGGCCATCCGCGCCAATGCCAAGCAGCTCGAATTGGTGGCGTTCGTTCATCCGGATGTGCCGGCCTGGGTGACCGGCGACCCGACGCGCCTGCGCCAGGTGCTGGTGAATTTGCTGGGTAACGCGATCAAGTTTACGGAGCGCGGCGAGGTGGCGCTCCGGATCGAGCCGGACCTGGGCGCGTCCGGCGCATTGCGCTTTTCTGTCTCCGACACGGGCATCGGCATTCCGGCCGACAAGCTCCAGGGTATTTTTGAGAGCTTCACCCAGGTCGATTCCTCGACGACCCGCAAATACGGCGGCACAGGCCTCGGGTTGAGCATCAGCAAAGAGCTGGTGGAATTGATGGGGGGCGTTCTGCGCGTCGAGAGCACGCCGAACCTTGGCAGCACCTTTTCGTTTGTGGTGCCTTTAGCGGCGGCCGCCGCCACGACCTTGGCGTCCGAACAGGCTCTCACGCTCGCGATCGTCGGCCGCCGCATCCTCGTCGTCGACGACAACGACACCAATCGATTGATCGTCCGCGAGCATCTCGGACGTTTTGGTGCGGTGCTCGTCGAGGCGGCCGATGGCGCGGCCGCGTTGGCGGCGCTGGACGGGGCCGCGCGCCTGGGCCAACCTTTTGCCCTCGCGATTCTGGACTACCACATGCCGGATATGAACGGGCTCGACCTCGCGCGCGCGATCCGCGCGAGGCCGGATAGCGCGGCCCTGCCCTTGGTCCTCCATACGTCGGAAATGCGGGCCGATAGCGTCAAGTGGGCGCGCGCATTGGGCATTGCCAGTTACGCGTACAAGCCGATCAGCCGCAAGCGGCTTCTGGCCTCGGTGGCCATTGCGGTGGGACAGACGCCGTCCACGGTCCTGCCCCAAGACCAGAGCTCTGGCGGCCTCGCTCCCGTTTCGCTTCCCGCTCTTCGCATTCTGCTGGCGGAAGATCTGGAGGACAATCGCGAGGTGGTGGCCCTGTTTTTAAAAGACACGCCCTACCGGCTGGAGATGGCCGAAAACGGGTCACTTGCCGTTCAGAAATTTCAGGAGGGCGCCTATGACCTGGTGCTCATGGACATTCAGATGCCGGTCATGGACGGGTATCAGGCCACGGAAGCCATTCGGCAATGGGAGAAGGAACAGCAGCGCGTCCCGACGCCGATCGTGTCTCTGACCGCCAACGCCTTTCAGGAGGATGTCGAGAAAAGTTTGGCAGCCGGCTGCATGGCGCATTTGACGAAGCCGATCAAGAAGAAAGCGTTGCTGGAAGCTATTGCCGAGTATGGGCGCGGCCACGACGCGACAACCGCTCCGGTGAAAGCCTCCGTCCCCGCGCCTCCAGCGCCGGCGGGACCGACGCGCATTTTGATTGTCGACGATTTGGAAGACAATCGCGAAGTGGCGCGATTGTTTTTAGCTGGATCGGGCTATGTGCTGGAGGAGGTGGAGAACGGCGCGTTGGCGGTGGAGAGGGTCAAGGCCGGCTCCTGCGATCTCGTGCTGATGGATATGCAGATGCCGGTCATGGATGGGTACACGGCGACCCGGGTGATTCGTGAGTGGGAACAGGCGCACCATCGCCCGCCGATCCCCATCGTGGCTGTGACCGCCGATGCCTTGAAGGAAGACATGCAGAAAGGGCTGGAGGCCGGGTGCACGGCGTATCTGACGAAGCCGGTGAAGAAGAAGATTTTGCTAGACGCCATTCAGGCCCTCACCGGTTCACGGCCTGGAGTGGAAGCCGCGTGAGCCGCCGGAGTCAGCAGCGGCTGGCTCGCGGGCTTGTCGAACGGCGCATCGAGGACGCCGGCTGAGGGAGCCCGGGGAACCATAAGGAGGGTCTATGTCGCGAACAATTCTCTGCGTGGAAGACGAGCAGGACACCGGAGATCTGCTGCAGAGCATTCTGGAGGGAGAGGGCTATGGGGTGGTGCGCGCCCTCGATGGGCGGCAGGCCATCAATCTCCTCACCACCATTCAGCCGCCCCGATTGATTCTGCTGGATATTGTGGTGCCCTATGCGAACGGGTTCGAGTTGCTGGCGGCATTCCGCCAGCATCCGGACTGGAAATCTGTGCCGATCATCATGGTCAGCGCCGATTACTATGAGCCGGACATCCAGCGGGCACTGGCCGCGGGCGCGACGGCCTATGTGGTGAAGAAGCCCGGCTTGCATGATGTGGTGGCGACGGTGAACCGGGTGTTGTCTGCTTCGGCCAGTGAGGGGACCGTCGAGCCGGCGGTCGCGATGTGACGATGAGATAGAACGGGCCGGCGATTTTTGATTGAACGGAGGATACATGCGGACAACGCATCAATCGGAAAAACCTACGGTGTTGGTGGTCGAGGACCATGAGGATACGGCGCGTCTGTTGCGGCTGATCCTGGAGCGAGAAGGCTATTTCGTGACCCATGTCGTTGACGGAGGCGCGGCGCAGCGTTTGATCGCCGCCACGGCTCCGCCGGATTTGATGCTGCTCGACATCATGCTCCCCACCTTGACCGGGTTGGAGCTGTTGCGTGTTGTCAGGACGACGCCGGAATGGCAGTGGATCCCGGTGATCATCCTGACCGCCGATGCACGAAACGCGACGATGGCCGAGGCGGCCAATCTTGGCGCGACGGAATATGTGCAGAAACCCTTTGTTGAAGAGCGGCTCCTCGCGTCTATTCACCGGTTTTTACCGAAGCCGTTGGTTCCTCGCGGAGACGCGCTTGGCCGCGCATGAGGGGGCATTGGAGCAGGTGGGCGATGAGAGAGCGAGAAGCCGAACGGGCGATGAGCAGTGGCTGCGCAGAGGAGGTGTCTGATGAGTGAGTCAAATGTGCCGAGTGAGCCGGATATGCCGGATCTGTCGAGTGAGCCGGATGTGTCGGATGAGCCGAAGGGGCTGGAGAAGCCGACGCTGCTTCTCGTCGAGGACGAAGACGACACGGCGGACCTCGTCACCTTGATCATGGAAGGGGAAGGCTATCAGGTCGTGCGCGCCGCCGATGGCCGCGAGGCGATGAAGATGATCGAATCGCTGCCGCCTCCGGCGCTGGTGCTGCTGGATATGCTGCTGCCCTTCGCCGACGGCGTGAAAATTCTCGACTATCTCAAGTACAAACAGCCGGCGTGGAAGCAGGTGCCGGTCGTCATGTTGACCGCCGATTCCAACGCACGGGATGTGCGTGAATCCTTGGAGCTCGGCGCCAAGGATTACATCTTGAAACCGTTCAAGCGGGCTGCGCTGGTTGCCCGGCTCCGGCGATTTCGAAGCTTCGATTCCGAGAAGCTGGCATCCTGACGCCGCCGGCGCGCCGGCACTTTTACAAGGAGAAGGTCCATGGCCTACACCGATTCAGCGAATAGTTCTGCCGCGCAGGGCAAGGAAGTCGTGCATGTAGATTCGTCTTTCGAACCGCTCGTGCCGAAGTTCATGGTGAATCGCAAAAAGGAAGTGGTGGCCATGCAGGAGGCCATGGCCTCGCAGGATTTCGAGACGGTGCGGAAAATCTCGCACGGGATGAAAGGCGCTGGCGGAAGTTACGGCTTCGACCGCGTCTCGGAGATCGCCGCCATCATTGAACAGGCGGCGAAAGCGACCGATGGCTCGGTCATCCAGCGCGAGCTGCCACTCCTGGGCGCTTATCTGGAACGCATCGAGGTCGTCTACGACTGAGGCGGGCAGACCCACACTGTGTCGTCGATGGGCCGCATTGCCTAATATGCTAAAGGGATCAGATTATGAGCATTGATACCGTGAGGCTGACGCCTGGAAGCATTAAGCCGAACGACTTCATGCAGTTCAAACAGTTTCTGGCCGCGCGGCTTTCTCTGTCGCCGGCGCAGGAGGCCGTGCTGGTTAAGACGATTCCCGGCAAGCTCTACTCGCTCGTCGAGATGCTGGGCCTCACCGATGAGCGGCTGGCACGCTACATCGCCGAGTCTCTGCGTCTTGCCTATCTGCCGCAGGTCAATCCGGAGACGATTCTTTCCGGCATTCTGCCGCCGTCGTTCTGTCGGCAGAATCAGGTCGCCGTCGTTCGTCATACTACCGGAGAAACGGTTGTGGTCCTGAGTAATCCGTTCAATTGGGAATTGCAGGACGCGCTCAAGTACTGTTCCGGCCTCGACCAGCCTCCCCGTTTGCTGATTGCCGAACCAGCGGCGATCGCGGCGTTCTTCCTGCATGCCCCGACGGCCGTCGGGGCGCAACCATCTGCGGAATCCGACGTCTTGACCGAGCAGGACTACGACCTGCTGCGGGAGGTCAACCCGGAAGGCTCGGTCGAAGCCGATGCGGAAATGGACTATGAAGTCCTCAGTGAAGCACAGATGTCGAAGCTCGCCAAACTGCCGCCCATCGTGCGGCTCGTCAACATGATCCTCTGCGAAGCTGTCAAGGTCGGAGCCAGCGATATCCACGTCGAACCGCAGGAGGATGTGCTTCAGATTCGCTATCGCATCGACGGGGCGCTGGTGGATTCGATGAAGGTCCCCAAACACTTGCAGCCCAATGTGATTTCACGGCTGAAGATCGTGGCCCGGCTGGATATCGCGGAACGCCGCAAACCGCAGGATGGACGGAGCCGGCTGAAGTTCGACGACCGCCGAATCGATTTGCGGGTCTCCACGCTGCCGGCGCAGTTCGGGGAAAAGGTCGTCATCCGGTTACTCGACGGGTCCACGGCCCGGATCAAGATGGATCAGCTGGGGCTGGTGCCGGATACTCTCGTCCGCTATCAACGATTGTTGAGCAGCCCGCAAGGCATGATCCTGGTGACCGGCCCGACCGGCAGCGGCAAGACCTCGACCTTGTATGCCTCGCTGAACTGGTTGAAGTCTCCCACGAAAAATATCATCACGGTGGAAGACCCGATCGAGTTCCAGGTGCAGGGGCTGACGCAGGTGCAGATCGATACCAAGAGCGGGACGACCTTTGCGGCCGGGCTCCGCTCGATTTTGCGGCAGGACCCGAACATCATTCTGGTGGGCGAGATTCGGGATTCGGAGACGGCCTCGCTCGCGCTGGAAGCGGCGCAGACGGGCCATCTACTGTTGAGCACCTTGCATACCAACGATTCCGTGGCCACCATTACGCGTCTCTTGGACTTGGGGATCGAGCCGTTCCAAGTTGCCGCCTCAGTCATCGGTATCCTGGCCCAGCGTTTGGTGCGTCGAATCTGTCTGAGCTGCGCGATCGATGGCATGCCCTCGGAAGACGCGATTGAAAAGGCCGGAGGCCGCGAACGATTGCCGGCGGACGCCCGGTGGAAGGTCAGCGTCGGGTGCGCGGCCTGTCAGCAGACAGGGTTTAAGGGCCGGATGGCGATCCATGAATTGCTGGAGGTGACGGAGGACATTCGCGATCTCATCGCGCAGCGGGCGCCGGACCATACGATCCGTGAGGCGGCCAGAAAGAACGGCATGCAAGGATTGATGGAGGCCGGGATTGCCGCGGCGGCTCAGGGTCTGACCACGCTGGAGGAAGTCGTGCGCGTGGCGCCGCGGGAAGAATCGTTGATGCCAAACCCCGATTGGGCCGTGTCGAATCAGGAGGCGGCCTCCGGCTGGCAAGGCCGGATCGCGGCAGGCTCGTTGTCGCCCAAGATCAGAGCGAAGGGCGTGATCTCGATCCTCCTCTTGGAGGATGAGCCGGACACGCAGGAACTGCTCAAGCTGATCCTGGAGAAACATGGCTACGAGGTCACGGCGGCCGGCGACGGCATCGAAGGGCTGCTATACATGGGCAAGCACACGTTCGATTTGATTTTGTCCGACGTCAACATGCCGAACCTGGACGGGTTCAAATTGATCGAGATGAATAAGCAGAAAGGGATCACGACCCCCGTGATCTTTCTGACGGCGGAAAGCGGAGAAGGGTCCGAGCAGAAGTGCCTGGAGCTTGGCGCGGTGGACTACATCAAGAAGCCGTTCAAGAAAGAAGTGCTGCTGCTGCGAGTGGAGCGCGCCTGCCAGCGGCTGGCACAGCCTTAGCCGATCGCTAGGCTTGCGGCGGGGCGTCGAGCAGGCGGGCGATTACGCTCTCCAATTGTTGCAGCACGGTCGGCTTATAGACAATTTCCTTGATGCCGGTGGCGAGGGTGGCGGCCTGGGCGGCGGGGGATAGATAGCCCGACACCAGCACGACGGGCAGGTCAGCGCGGAGCTGTGCGAGGGCGCTGGCTACTTCCAGGCCGGACATTCCCGGCATATTGTAATCCGTCACCACGATATCGAACCCGGCCGGATCGGCGCGGATCTCGTCGAGCGCCTCTGCCGGCTTGGTATAGCCGGTCACTCGATAGCCGAGCGATTCGAATTTGGCCCGGACCAGTTCCACCAACATCTCCTCGTCGTCCAGGTACAGCAGATGGCGGTTGCGGCCTTGTTGTGCGGCGGGCTCTGTTCCAATCGATTCGCCCGCCAGGGCCGGCGCTTCCGCCGCGGGAAAGTAGAGATGAAAGGTCGTGCCCTGGCCCGGACGGCTCTCGACGACGATGGCGCCTTCGTGCCCCCGGATGATGCCATGGACCACGCTCAAGCCGAGGCCTGTGCCCTGCCCCACAGGCTTGGTGGTAAAGAAGGGGTCGAAGATGCGCTCGACCGTTTCCGGTTCCATGCCGCAGCCGGTATCCCGGATCGAGAGGCGGGCATAGTGGCCAGGCTGCAGCGTCGCGTGGAAGCTGCGCAGCGCACGGGGCAGCGTGATTGGCGTCAGCTCCATCGTGATCTGTCCCGGCTGTCCTTTGAGGGCATGCCAGGCGTTGGTGCAGAGGTTCATCACGACTTGATGGATCTGGGTGGCATCGGCCAGCACGGGGGGCGCGTCTGTCTCGCAGGCGGCGGTCAGTTTGATGTTTGCCGGGAGGGTGGCCTGCAGTAAGTTGAGGACTTCGTGGATCACCGTGGTGAGGTTCAGCACGGTGCGTGAAAATTCCTGCTGATGCGTGAAGGTCAGGATTTGCTGCACGAGGTGGGAGGCCCGGGCGCCGGCTTCGAGAATTCTCGTGAGGTTGGGCCTGGCCGGGTGGTCGGCGGGGGTTTTCATCGCCGCCATTTCGGCGTTGCCGAGGATCGCGGTGAGGATATTGTTGAAATCGTGGGCGACGCCGCCGGCCAGCTGTCCGATCGCTTCCATCTTCTGCATCTGGCGAATCTGGTCCTGGAACGACTGCAGGGCCGTTTCCGATTTCTTACGCTCGGTGATGTCGGTCACGGTCCCGATATAGCCCAGCAGTTCACCGCGCATCCCGCGCGACGTCACGGCTTGCGCGAGCACCCAGTTCACGCTCCCATCGGCATTCTGAAAACGATATTCCGAGGAAAACATCGTCTGTCCGGCGACGGCCTGCCGCCATTCTTCGGCGACGCGCTGGCGATCATCCGGATGGAGCGATTCTTCCCATTGGTTATTCAGGGCTTGTTCCTGGCTCAGTCCGGCGAGCGCGCACCAGCGGAGGTTCACGTAACTGTAGATGCCCTGCCGATCGGTGAGGAAGATGCCGACTGGCGAAATCCGCGCAAGCGCGTAGAGCCGCCCTTCCGCATGCCGGCGGGCATTCCGTTCGCTCCCTTCCCGCAAGGCTTGCTGGATGGCGGGCACCAGCCGGACTAGCCGGTCCTTCATCACGTAATTATGCGCGCCGGCTTTCAACGCTTCGACGGCCGTTTCCTCTCCCACCGCACCGGTTACAATGATGACGGGCAGATCGAATCCGAGACTGGTGATCTGCTCCAAGGCGGCCGGGGCGCTGAACTGCGGCAATGTCCAATCTGCCAGGATCAGATCCCATCCCGGCTCTTGCAGCGCGGCCGCCAAGCTGTCGGCTGTGTCGACGCGGCGCGCGTGCGGCTCATAGCCGCCTGTGCGCAAGGCATGTTGCACCAGCGTGGCGTCGGCTTCGTGATCCTCGATATGGATGTAGCGCAGGGGTTGTCGCGCGGGCTGTGTCATCCGATTGCAGTTTCCTTACAGAGTCGTTCGTTCCGGCGTTTGGTTTAACAGCAGCCAATATAACCCTAACTGCTTAACAGACTCGACGAATTTCGTGAAATCGACCGGCTTGACGACATAGCTATTGGCGCCCAGATTGTAACTGGCGATCATGTCCCCCTCCTCCTTCGACGTCGTGAGGACGACGATTGGGATGATTTTGGTGTGGGGGTCGGCCCGTAAACGTTTGAGCACATCCAATCCGTTGAGCTTGGGGAGTTTCAAGTCGAGCAAGATGATTTGCGGCATCAGCGTCGTGTCCCGCCCGGCATAGGCGCCGGTGCCCAATAAATACTCGATCGCTTGCACCCCGTCACGCAACACGACGATCTCGTTAGTCAACTTATGCTGCTTGAAGGCCCGCAATATCAGGGCTTCGTCGTCCGGATTATCTTCTACGATGACAATCGTTCCCTGTTTCATCGGTGGCCCTCCAGATTCGCTCCGCTACAAAATAAAATACACCGTCACGCCCTGATCGATTGCCCCCTCGGCCCAGACCCGGCCTCCGTGGCGCTGCACGATGCGCGACACCGTCGCCAGGCCGATCCCGGTCCCGGGGAATTCAGTCATCCCGTGCAACCGCTGAAAGGGGGTGAAGAGTTTGTCCGCATAGGCCATATCGAACCCGGCTCCGTTGTCGCGTATGAAATAGGTTGTGACGCCGGAGGCGACGGTGGCTCCGAACTCGATCCGGGCCTGCGGCCGCTTGGCGGTAAACTTCCAGGCATTTCCCAGCAGATTGTCCAGCACGATCCGTAACAGGCCGATATCTCCGGATGCTACTAGGCCCGGCGCGACCACGAACTCCACTTGCCGGTCTGGATCGGATCGGCGCAGGCCCTCGTAGGTAAGGTGCGCTACGGTGCTGAGATCCACCGGTCCCCGGCGGAACTCCCGGCGCGCGGTGCGGGAGAGGTCGAGCAAATCGTCGATCAGCTGGCCCATCCGCTGACTGGCGCTTCGCACTCGCTGTAGATAATCCCGTCCCTGCTCGTCGAGCAGGGGCGCGTAGTCTTCAAGGAGCGCCTGGCTGAAGCCGTCGATGCTGCGGAGCGGGGTCCGCAGGTCGTGCGACACGGAATAGGCAAAAGCTTCCAGTTCCTTGTTGGCCGCGTCGAGCAACGTTTGGCGGGCCTGCAGCGCCGCTTCCGCTTGTTTGCGCTCTGTAATGTCGATGATCGAGGCGAGGACGTGCGGACCGTCCGGCGTCTCCAGCGGGGTGAGGCCGATTTCGATGGGAACTTCGCGGCCGTCTTTATGCAAGCCGAAGAGGTCGCGGTTCGCGCCCATCGCCCGCGCGCTGGGCGCGGCGAAAAACCGCGCGACGTTCTGCGCATGAGACCCGCGCATGCCCGGCGGCAGCAGCAGGTCGATGGCCTGTCCGACCAATTCTTCCCGGCTGTACCCGAACAGCCGTTCAATCTGGGCATTGACCAGCGTAATCGTGCCATCGGCGCGGACCATTAAGATGCCGTTGGGGGCGGACTCCACCACCTGGCGGAATCGCGCTTCACCGTCGCGGAGCGCCACTTCCGTTTTTTCATGTTCCAGATTGGATCGGCGAAGCTCCAGGAGTTGCACGGTTTGCCGGCCAAGTCTGCGGAGCGTGTCTTGTTGAGCGGGCGTTAGCTGGCGAGGGACCCGGTCAATGACGCAGAGGGTCCCGAGCGCTTCTCCTTTCGAGGTGAGGAGGGGCATGCCGGCATAGAAGCGAATGTGCGGCGCGCTCGTCACCAGGGGATTGTCGGCGAATCGATCGTCTCGCGCGGCATCCGGCACGATAAAAATATCCGATTGGAGGATGGCATGGGCGCAAAAGGCGATGTCGCGTGATGTTTCCGCCGCCTCGACGCCGACTTTCGATTTGAACCATTGCCGGTTCGTATCGATCAAGCTGACGAGCGCAATGGGGGCGTCGCAGATCTGTGCCGCGAGAGCGGTCAGATCGTCGAACGAGTCTTCGGGGCCTGTATCGAGGACTTGGTAGCACTGGAGGGCAGCCAGACGGGAGGCTTCGTTTTCTGGCAGAGGTGCGATTTTCATCGATCTCTCTCGTTCGGTTCGTTCGCTGCAGCGAGCGTCCCATTTCGGCCTGAGCCCTTGAGCACTGTATTTTCTTCGGGAGAAAATCGCGCGGGCGGCATGCGGAAATCTCCGGCCAGGGAGGATCAGGTCACTGATGTATCACGGCATCTACCGCTATTTCTATACGTACGTTTGGGTAGATGCGCCTTGAAAATCGCCTGTATTTTGCGCGCACGAGACTCTAGGTTTGTCGTTGCCCGAGAGAACTTTGAATAGTCGTGAGAGAAGAGGTCGGTGAGGTGCGCGTATGACAGACTGTAAGTTGGAGCGGGAAACGAGATTTGAACTCGCGACCCTCGCCTTGGCAAGGCGATGCTCTACCACTGAGCTATTCCCGCTCACTCACAGTCAGCACGAGGGGTGGGATTCTACTGGGCATGAGCGGGACTGTCAAGCTATGCAATATTTTTGTAGATATTAGGCAGTCTAAAAGACCTTCCTTGCTCTCATTATCTTCGTTACAGTCGCGCAATCATGCTACCAAAAGGTAGCACTGCAATATATCTGACAAGACGTTGATTTATCTGTGATTTACTGTGCATTAGCAGTTTAAACTACTGTCGGTGATACGTTAAGTACCCATAGCGACTTAATTGGGCTAGCGGTAATGAATGCAATGTTAGAAATTTAATCTTATTATTCAATGTGTTATGGACGCCTATTAGAATCCAATGGCTCTATAGGTTCTGGTGCGTATATTGCGAGCATAAGGGCCCATGATGCCAGGAATGCAAGATGGATCAATGCGGGTAGCCACGATTAGCCAGCTGGTGGCCTGTGCGGTGCTCCTGTTTTCTGGCAGCTTTTTGAGGGAAGGGGGGTGGTCTGAACTTTCCGCTGTGCGTCAGTAGAAGTCGCGTGGGCTTATTGAAGCCCTCAACTCTTAGGAGGTGTCACCAATGTTTTTGTCACGTAGGCAGTTCTTAAAAGTCTCCGTGGGAACCGTTGCCGCAGTCGCGGTGGCGGACAAAGTCCTGGCGTTGACCGCGCTTCAGCCGGTCATCGAAGTGGGCAATCCCTTGGGAGATTATCCGGATCGGTCGTGGGAGCGTGTCTATCACGACCAGTATCGTTACGATTCGTCGTTTACCTGGTGTTGTTCGCCGAACGACACGCACGCCTGCCGCATCCGGGCCTTCGTCCGGAACGGTGTGGTCATGCGGGTCGAGCAGAACTACGATCACCAGACGTACGAAGATCTCTACGGCAACCGCGGAACGTTCGCGCACAATCCGCGCATGTGCTTGAAGGGATTTACCTTCCATCGCCGCGTCTATGGCCCCTATCGTTTGAAGGGTCCCTTGATGCGGAAGGGTTGGAAGGAATGGATGGATGCCGGCTCGCCGGAGCTGACGCCAGAAACGAAGCGGAAGTACAAGTTCGATAGCCGCTTCCTGGACGACATGCTGCGCGTGTCCTGGGACACGGCCTTCACCTATGCCGCCAAGGCGATGATCATCATTGCTACGCGGTACAGCGGTGAAGCTGGAGCCCGTCGCCTCCGTGAGCAGGGTTATGCGCCGGAAATGATTGAAATGATGAAGGGCGCGGGAACGCGCTGCTTCAAGCATCGCGCTGGTATGCCGGTCCTCGGCATCATCGGCAAGATGGGCAACACCAGAATGAACGGCGGCGTGAATGCGTTGCTGGACACCTGGATTCGCAAAGTCAGCCCGGATCAGGCACAGGGCGGCCGTTATTGGTCGAACTACACCTGGCACGGCGACCAGAACCCCGCCCACCCGTTTTGGTGCGGCGCCCAGGGTTCCGACATCGACTTGTCCGACATGCGCTTCTCCAAGCTGAACACCAGCTGGGGTAAGAACTTCGTCGAAAACAAGATGCCGGAAGCGCACTGGAAGTTGGAATGTATCGAACGGGGCGCCCGGGTCGTGGTCATCACGCCTGAGTACAACCCCACCGCCTACCGCGCCGATTACTGGATGCCCTTGCGACCCGCGTCGGACGGCGCCATTTTCTTGGGCGCCATGAAGATCATCGTCGATGAGAACATGCACGACGTGGACTTCTTGAAGGGGTACACCGATTCGCCGGTGCTCGTCCGCACGGACACCCTGCAGTTCCTGGATCCGCGCGACGTGGTGGCGGACTACCAGTTCCCTGACTTCTCGAAGAGCTACTCGGGCCGCGTGCAGTCCTTGAAGCCGGAGCAGGTTGCCCGGCTCGGCGGCATGATGGTCTGGGACTTGAACAAGAAGGCCGCTGTGCCGCTCCATCGTGAGCAGGTCGGCTGGCATTATCAGAACAGCGGCATTGATGCAGCCCTCACCGGGACCTACCGGGTGAAGTTGCTCAATGGCCGTGAAATTGACGCGATGCCGGTTTGGCAGATGTACTTGGTGCATTTCCAGGATTACGACCTGGACACCTGTCATCAGATTTGCCGGACGCCAAAGGACCTCCTGGTCCGTTGGGCGCGTGACTCAGGTTCGATCAAGCCTGCCGCCATCCATAACGGCGAAGGGACGAACCACTATTTCCATCAGACCATCAACTCCCGCGGCGCCGCGATGGTGCTCATCGTCACCGGCAACGTCGGGAAGTTCGGCACCGGGCAGCATACCTGGGCCGGTAACTACAAGGCTGGTACCTGGACGTCGACCCCCTGGTCCGGCGCCGGTATTGCCGTGCACACGGGTGAGGATCCGTTCAACATCACGACGGACCCGAACGCGCACGGCAAGGAAATCAAGACCAAGTCGTACTACTACGGCGAGGAAGTCGGTTACTGGAACCACGGCGACACCGCCCTGATCGTCAATACCCCGAAGTACGGGCGTAAGGTGTTCACGGGCAAGACGCACATGCCGACCCCGAGCAAGTTCCGTTGGGTTGTCAACGTGAACGTGCTGAACAACGCCAAACACCATTATGACATGGTGCGCAACGTCGATCCGAACATCGAGACCCTGATCACTCAGGACATCGAGATGACCTCGGACGTCAACCACAACGATATCGCCTTCGCGGCGAATTCGTGGATGGAGTTCACCTATCCGGAAATGACCGTCACGGTATCCAATCCGTGGGTGCAGATCTGGAAGGGCGGTATCCGGCCCTTGTACGACACTCGTAACGACCTCGATTCGTTCGCAGGCGTTGCGGCCAAGTTGTCGGACATGACCGGCGACAAGCGTATGCGCGATTACTTCAAGTTCGTCTACGAAAACCGCGTGGACGTCTATGCGCAGCGCATGCTCGATGCTTCCAGCACCTTCTACGGCTACAGCGCAGACGTGATGCTGAAGTCGGAAAAAGGCTGGATGGTCATGGTTCGGACCTATCCGCGTACGCCATTCTGGGAAGAGACCAACGAGTCGAAGCCCATGTGGACGCGGACCGGCCGGTACGAAAATTACCGGACCGAGCCAGAGGCGATCGAATACGGCGAAAACTTCATCTCTCACCGTGAGGGAACGGAAGCGACGCCGTATCTGCCGAACGCCATCATGACGAGCAACCCGTACGTCCGTCCGGACGACTACGGTATTCCGATCACGGCGCAGCACCATGACGACAAGACGGTGCGTAACATCAAGTTGCCGTGGCAGGAAATCAAGCGGCACAGCAACCCGTTGTGGGAGAAGGGGTACCAGTTCTACTGCGTCACTCCGAAGACCAGGCATCGGGTGCACAGCCAATGGTCGGTGAACGACTGGGTTCAGATTTACGAGTCGAACTTCGGCGATCCGTACCGCATGGACAAGCGGACGCCTGGTGTCGGCGAACACCAGTTGCACATCAACCCGCAGGCGGCGAAAGACCGCGGCATCAACGACGGCGACTACGTCTACGTAGACGGTAACCCGGTGGACCGGCCCTATCGTGGCTGGAAGCCTTCGGATCCGTACTATAAGGTGGCGCGCCTCATGATCCGCGCGAAGTACAACCCGGCCTATCCGTACCACGTGACGATGTCGAAGCACGCACCGTACGTGGCCACGCCGAAGTCAGTCAAAGGCCACGAGACGCGCCCAGACGGACGCGCCATCGCGGTGGACACCGGTTATCAGTCCAACTTCCGGTATGGGGCCCAACAGTCCTTTACCAGAAACTGGTTGATGCCGATGCACCAGCTTGACTCGTTGCCGGGCAAACACGCCATCGCTTGGAAGTTCAAGTGGGGCTATCAGGTCGACCACCATGCGATCAACACGGTGCCGAAGGAATGTCTCATCCGCATCACCAAGGCGGAAGACGGCGGCATCGGAGCTCGTGGTCCATGGGAGCCGGTCCGGACCGGATTTACACCGGGCCAAGAGAACGAGTTCATGATCAAGTGGCTCAAGGGCGAACACATCAAGATCAAGGTGTAAGGGTCGCATAACTTGCACTGTGACGATGATGTATCGCGAATGAGATGCACGAATTAACTGATCATGACTACAAGGAGGATTGACAATGCCTGAAGTGTATAATTGGCAACTGGGACGGAAGATGCTGTATCCCTACGAGGAACGGCATCCGAAGTGGCAGTTTGCCTTCGTGTTCAACATCAACCGGTGCTTGGCCTGTCAGACCTGTTCGATGGCAGACAAGTCCACCTGGCTCTTCTCGAAGGGTCAGGAATACATGTGGTGGAACAACGTGGAAACCAAGCCGTACGGCGGGTACCCACAGTTCTACGACGTGAAGATCACCCAGCTCATCGAGCAGGTGAATCCGGGCGGCCAGGTGTGGAACGTCCGTGTCGGACGTAAGCACCATGCGCCGTACGGCGTGTTCGAAGGTATGACCATTTTCGACGCGGGCGCCAAAGTGGGCCAGGCGGCGATCGGGTACATTCCGACGGACCAAGAGTGGCGGTTCGTGAACATTTATGAGGATACGGCGACCTCGATGCGAGCCCTTGTGGAAGGCGTCGACAAGACCGGATTCTCACGGGACGAACCGTGGAAGATGACGGGCAGCAGTCTGCCGGAGCATGAAACGTTCTTTTTCTATCTCCAGCGGATTTGCAACCACTGCACGTATCCAGGCTGCTTGGCAGCCTGCCCGCGGAAGGCGATCTACAAGAGACCCGAAGACGGGATCGTGTTGATCGACCAGAACCGGTGCCGAGGGTACAAGAAGTGCGTGGAGCAGTGCCCATTCAAGAAGCCGATGTATCGTGGAACCACACGCGTGTCTGAAAAGTGCATTGCGTGTTATCCGCGCATCGAAGGTAAAGACCCGTTGACGGGCGGCGAGCCGATGGAAACGCGTTGTATGGCAGCCTGCGTCGGAAAGATCCGGATGCAGAGCCTGATGCGCATCGGCGAAGACGGCCTGTGGGCGGAAGACCGGTGGCACCCGCTCTACTACGCGATTCGCGTGGAGCAGGTGGCGCTCCCATTGTATCCACAGTGGGGCACCGAGCCCAATGGCTACTACATCCCACCGCGGCACAGCCCTCGTGGCTATGCGCGGCAGATGTTTGGCCCGGGCGTCGACAATGCCATCGAGAAGTATCTCGTGCCCAGCCGTGAGCTGTTGGCGGTCCTCCAGTTGTGGAGAGCCAGCCAGCAGATCATCTTCCGGTACGATGTCATTCCTGGTCCGAAAGTGTTCGAGACCCAGATCCACGGTAAGCGTTTCGAGATGTACAACGATACCGTGTTGGGCTTCAACAAGTCGGGCAAGGAAGTGGCGCGTATTCAGGTCGAAGAGCCGATCTACATTCGGCCGGCCGAGCGCGTAACCTGGCTGTAAGTTTCAGCTAGGGGTCGCTTCATGGGGGGGGCGGAGTTCCTTCGGGGACTCCGCCCCTTCTGTTTGACCCACGTCTTCCTGGGCCGCATCGGTCTTTCGGCTCAATCTTCTCTGCTCCTTCTGCGCACTTGACGTTCCTGAGATGCTCCAGTAGAGTTCAAATAGTATAAGAATTCTTCTCCATACCAAGTCTGGGGTATCATCAGCGTGACTTCTCCTCAGCAGCAACCAGTCCCATTTGCTGCCCAAGCCATACCTTTCGACGAGTTTCTGGCCTCAGGGAAACTCCCGGACGGTTACCTTGCCAGCGAATATATCGCACAGCAATTTGTCGAGCGTCTCGTGCATTATGTGCTGAGCGTCCCGGCTGGCAGTTACACGATGGCTCAATTGAGCCATCTCCTTGAGCAGCTCGATCCCCGCGCGCAGGTGTTCTTCTTCAAGCGTCTCAAAGAGACCAGCCCCGAGAGCCTCAAAGATTTTGCCCCGCTCTATTATGGCTTCATGAACGAGTTTCACTCTCTCCTGTTTACCTAGCCGGATAACTTTTTCCTTGTTGCCAGGGCATTCTCATGTATAATCGACTGGTTAATAACCAGCGCAAAGGAGCGACATGAATCCTACCCTACAGCGAGCCGTGACGAGCTTTTACAACCTCATTTATGAAGCCCAGACCTTTGCCACCACGATGTCACGAATTGACACGGGCGAGCAGGAGCATTATTCGGGACGCATTGAAGGACTCAACTGGGTCCTTGATCGCTGCCAGGAACTCGAGGATATGGATGCCAATCTGACCCCTTCATCCCTCCAGCGAGTCCTCACAGAAGTGAAATCCGATCTTGATCACGAGTTGTCCGTGCAGCGCCGTGAAAAAGGGCGTCGGGCAGATGGTCGAGAGGAAGCCCTCAACTTTGTTGCTGATTATTTGTCCAGTCTGATTACAGCAACCGAGATTGAGTCAGCCAAGACGCCGGCCGTATAACGTCCCGTTTCCGCACCAGCTCCACCTGTCGCCTTCCATGACGCCTGGTTTGTTACTACGATGATGCGAGAATGGATTGTGTTCTCGCTGTGCATGGGAGTCGGGGGCCACATCGCCCTCGGCTTCGTCTTGCATGCTCCGGGCCTCTGGCCCTGGAGTAGAGCCTGGCTCTACGGCTTGATTAGCGGGCTGATTGTCTATGGCCTGGTGCAAGGAGCCAGGGGGGCTTGGAAGCTGTTCAGATCCTCTCCGAAACTCCCGCCGAAGAATAGCTTCCGCGATTCATGGTGAGCAGGAAAATGTGACGAGGCCCGGCTCTCACCATTGACCGTCACGCGGCCCACCGCGTACAATTCCTCTATGCAAGGACCTCCGCGTAAACCGCCCACTGCTGGCTGGCCACCAGGCATAACCCCTAAGATGCCTCGGCCCAGGTCTGGCGCGCCAGAACAGGCAGACCAGTTCAAGTCTCTCAATGCATCCCTGCTCTATTGCCCGCAATGTCGGGTCGCGACTCCGACACGAGAGCGATTGCTCCTTGTGCTCCCTACTGGCAATCTCTACGAATATCGCTGCCAACATTGTGGAACCTCGACCGGTTCCAAGACCGGCAATTAATAAGCGATTGTGACCGTTATCGATGCACGATGTCGTGCGGATTGCTCATGCCTACGCAAGGGCAAAGTCAGGAGAGGGCCGAGGTGAATGGGGTCTGTGCGGAAGGATTTACGGGGAAGTCGGCCTGTCAGCTCAAGCCTGCAGGGGAATGCCCTCCTCGATGAGCATGACGGGGATGTTTTCTCGGATGGGGTAGAGGATCTTGCGGTCGCTTCGGATCAATCCCCCGTCGAGGGGTTCCGTGACCGGCTTGTTGGCTTTATTTTTCAATTGTCCGCGGCTCACCGCTTCGTTCAGCGTGGCAATCAAGGCTGCGTCGGCCAAACTCACGTCCTGCTTGGTGTCCGGGCAACAGAGAATGGCCAGGAGGTCCTTGTCGATAATGACCGGACGATGTGTTTCCGCATGTTCTGCCATAATGCCTCCTTGTGAGCTAGACCGCCAATACTTGCCTAGAATAGATCGCCTGTATCATTGAGATCAAGCCCCGCGGTTTCCTCTATTTTGCTGCTGGTTTCTGCTACACTTCGTTTCGCCTGATCGTGGAGAGGGAGGCAAGCGGCGATGTCGAAGAGTCTGTGGACATATTCCGTAGCAGGACTGCTGCTGCTCGTGCCAGCCTGGGCCACATTTTTGATCCTGTTTACGCTGCTTCACACGCTGAACGAATTGCTCATCGATCTTCCCTGGACCATTGAGGCCCGGCAGATTCCCGGGCTTAGCCTTACTCTATTTTTCATTCTCGTTCTTGCCATCGGCGCCATCGCCACCCATGTAATCGGGCGGCGCGTCATCGTCCAGACGGAGCGATGGATCGAACAGATTCCCCTCGTTCGCAGCGTCTACATGATCCTTAAGGGGATGACCGATCTATTGAATTTCCGTTCCCGCTTCGGGCGCAGCACGGTGGTGGCCTTCCCCTTTCCTCGCGACGGTCTCTGGGCACTTGGATTTGTCATGGGGATTGCTCCTCCATCCTTGCAAGTTGCGCCGACCGCAAACCTGCTCATGGTTTTTGTGCCGACGGCCATCCATCCCTTTACCGGCTTCCTTGCCTTTATCCCGCAGTCGCAGGTTCGCCCGCTCAATCTGCCGGCGGAGGAGGCCATGAAGATGGAGTTTACCGCCGGCCTGTACAAACCGGCAGCCGGATGGTTGCAAGCTCCGAAGGCCACAGTCTGACTCTTATGTCGATACTCGAACACCTCACGGTCCGACTCGCCAGGCCGGACGATGCAGCGACGATCGCCTCATTCAGCGCAGCCATGGCGCTGGAAACGGAAAATCGCCGCCTCGCTCTCGACCGCCTGCAGGCCGGAACGGCCGCCCTCCTGGACTCTCCCGAGCGAGGCTTCTTTATGGTCGCAGAACTGGAGCAGGCAGGCCGGCGATTGCTGCTGGGGCAGTTGATGATTACCTATGAATGGAGCGATTGGCGAAACGGCGTCTTTTGGTGGATTCAAAGCGTGTATGTGGAGCAAGCCTGGCGCCGCCAAAGCGTTTTTCGCCGCATGCATGAAGCGGTGATGGCCCTCGCCAAGACCAGTCCGAACGTCTGCGGGGTTCGCCTCTACGTTGAAGAGAGCAACAGTACGGCGCAGACCGTGTACCGTCGAGTGGGACTCACTCCGTCATCCTATGCCATCTTTGAAACGGATTTCGTTCTTGCCCGTTCGAAGGGATTGGAAGATCGCCCGAACGAAGCCTAGCAGGATGCTGAAAAAGTCCGCCGGCGTCGTTCTCGCCGTGCTTCGTCATGGCTGTCATGCGTCAGTCGTCAACCGTCAATCGGGAAGACCTATGACGTAATGCATAATGATGAGTTCACGTTTGACGAATGACGAGTGACGAATCTCGGATTTGGGTGCGGTCTTGCCGGACGGCCTTTTTGAGCATCCTGAGGTTATCCTGGCTCCAGCGCCGTACGGAATGTTTTGGCCATGTTTCATGTTTTTCGCATCAACCGAGTTTTTTAGCTGCCTGTCAGAGAGAACGCACATGTGATATTGCGAATTGCCGGAAGTCTATGTGCCAGCTATAATCGCCCCCATGACTTCTCCTCCTGATTCAGATTCCCCTAAAGCAGACGCACAATCCTCCGCTTACCTACCTGCCGATCGCGACACGGAGTTTCTTCAACGTGAAGAGCTGCGCGCGGTTCGGGTCGGCCTCGAGCTCCTCAAGCCTGAGTTGATTCAGCGTGAGCAGGGTATCCGATCGACAATTGTGGTGTTCGGCAGCGCCAGGCTTCAAGAACCAACTGCCGCCCGAGAGACCCTCAGACTGAAGGAGGAGGAGGCTGCGCGATCCCCCGCGGACCCTCTCTGCCGACAGAATGTGGCCATTGCCAGGCGGCAACTTGACCTGTCCAAATATTATGACGTCGCACGTGAGTTCAGCCGCCTTGTCTCCTCTACCTGCCAAACGGACGGGCAATGTGATTATGTCGTGGTGACCGGCGGTGGTGGCGGCATCATGGAAGCGGCGAATCGCGGGGCTGCCGACGTGCAGGCCAAATCCATCGGCCTCAATATCACCTTGCCCCATGAGCAACATCCCAATCCCTACATTACGCCTGAGCTTTGTTTCCAGTTTCGTTACTTCGCCATCCGCAAGATGCATTTCCTGATCAGGGCTAAGGCGCTAGTGGCGTTTCCCGGAGGATTCGGCACCCTGGACGAACTCTTTGAAACGTTGACGTTGGCCCAGACAGGCAAGGCCCAGCATGTGGTCATCGTCCTCGTCGGACGGGCCTTTTGGGAACGGTTGATCAACTGGGAGATGCTGGTCGAGGAAGGGCTGATCGGAGAAGAGGAGTTGCGGCTCTTTCATTATGCGGAAACGGCGCAGGAAGCCTGGGACTTGATCGGGCGCCATCATGGCGTGCCTCCCCTATGAAGCTCTCTTTTCACGGCGCAGCGCGATCCGTCACCGGCAGCCGCCATATGGTCGAATTGCCCGGATGCAAGCTGTTGCTGGATTGCGGGCTCTTTCAAGGGCGCCGCGAGGAAGCGCTTCGACAGAACCAGGATTTGGGCTTCGATCCCCATTCGATCAACGCGGTCTTATTGTCCCATGCTCATGTCGATCATTCCGGCGCCTTACCGATGCTCCAGAAACATGGCTTCTCCGGGAAAGTGCATCTCACCAGAGCCACGGCTGATTTAACGGAACTCATGTTGGAAGATTCGGCTCATGTCCAGGTCAGCGACTGTAGCTATGTCAATAAGAAGGAGCAGCGGAAGGGGAAGGCCTGTGTGCGCCCTTTCTATAACATTGACGACGTTCGCAAAGTTGTTCGGCGATTCGAGGGGACGAAATATGGAGAGCTGCTCAAGGTCTCCCCACGCGTGACCGCGTCCTTTCACGATGCAGGCCATATCCTGGGATCTGCGACCATCCGGGTGAAATACACGGCGCGCGGCAATACGACTACGCTGCTTTTCAGCGGAGATCTGGGCCGCTCCAACATGCCGATCCTGCGCGACCCTGAGCCACCGCAGCCCTGTGATGTGTTGATTCTCGAATCGACCTACGGCGATCGTTTACACGAAGCCGATCGGGCGGTCATGAAACAGCAGGCCCTGGACCTCCTCACCCATGCCAAGCTTCATAAGAGCAAGATTATCGTTCCGGCTTTTGCTGTCGGCAGGACTCAGGAATTGGTGATGCGGATCAAGGAGCTCGTCGGCGAGGGTCGTCTCGATCCCATTCCGATCTATATTGATTCCCCCCTGGCCTCTCGGGCCACGGAAGTCTTTCGCCGCCATCCGGAATGTTATGATGAAGAAACGACCAAAACCTTTACTGCGTCCGGTGACCTCTTCGCCTCTCGTTATATCCATTTTGTTTCGTCGCCGGAAGAGAGCATGCGCCTGAACAGTATGAAGGGGCCCTGCGTCATCATTTCCGCTTCCGGCATGTGTGAAGGCGGCCGCGTCGTGCACCATCTCAAGCATGCGATCCAAGATGAAGCGAACGTGATCGTGTTCGTGGGATTTCAGGCCGAGCATACGCTGGGACGAAAACTTGTCGAAGGGTGGGATGTCGTGCCTATTTTCGGCGTGCCCACCAGGAGGCGGGCGAAGATCGTGACCTTTAACGGTCTCTCCGCCCATGCGGATCGCCATGATCTCTTGGCTTATGTGCGGGCCATTACTCCGACGCCCAGTAAGATTTTTCTCGTCCATGGTGAAGAGAAGCAGGCGCTGTCGCTGGCCGCAGCCATTCAGGCGGAACATGCCCAGGTCGAAGTCACCGTCCCCCATTTTGGATCAAGCCATGAGATCTAACCACATCGTTCGCCTGACAACGTCGCTACTGATCCTGGCCGTCTGGGTCTGCGTCGTTCCGTCCGTTTCTGTTCAAGCCGGTGAGCCGGAAGAGCCGCGGATGCGGGCTCGCGCCCTTGGCATCGTTGTCGGTTCCTATGAGCCGGGACCATTCAATGCCATTACCGATGTGGCCGGTGTGACCGTGGGCCAGACGACCCTCATGTCCGGCGATGGGCCTCTCAAGCCAGGCCATGGCCCTGTGCGAACCGGCGTGACGGTCGTGATCCCTCGTGCAGATGTTTGGCAGAAGAAAGTACCGGCCGGGTCGTTCGTCCTCAATGGGACCGGCGAGATGACCGGCCTTGCCTGGGTTGCCGAGTCTGGCTTTCTGGAATATCCGATTGCCCTCACGAATACGTTGAACGTGCCGCGAGTCGCTAACGGGGTGATGAACTGGATGATTGCACGGTACCCGGAAGTCGGCATTACCGACGATACCCTGACGCCGGTGGTCGCTGAATGCGACGATGGGCGGCTTAACGATATTCAGGGTCGGCATGTGTCAGAGGCGGACGTGGTGAAGGCGCTGAACGGCGCGTCGTCCGGAGTTGTACGGGAAGGATCGGTCGGAGCAGGAACCGGGATGGTGTCCTATGGGTTCAAGGGCGGCATCGGGACCTCCTCGCGGCGATTGCCGGAAGATGAAGGGGGCTATACGGTCGGTGTGCTCGTCAATGCGAATCACGGACGCAGGCCTGAGCTCGTCGTGGGCGGAGCGCCGGTTGGTCGGCTCTACGAGGCCGTGCCTCCCGTCGCGCAGGCCCTGTCGCCAGGGCAAAGCGAAGGGTCGATCATCGTCATCATCGCGACCGATGCTCCGCTCGACAGTCGGCAGCTCACGAGGCTGGCGAAGCGGGCGGCGTTGGGACTGGCGCGAACCGGATCGACCGCCAGGCATGGCAGCGGCGATTTCATGCTGGCCTTCTCCACCGCGAATGTCATCCCCCATTATCCGAAAGACCGAACCTACCCCTTGATCCAGTTGGCCGATACCCACATCAACCCGCTGATCACCGCGACAGTTGAAGCAACGGAGGAGGCGATTCTTAACGCGCTCACGATGGCCACCACTGTCGTGGGACGAGACGGTCGTCGCGTCGAGGCCATTTCCCTCGCCAGGCTCCGTGCCATCCTCGATCGTCAGGTTAAATAGCGCAGGCTGTTCAGTTTTCTCGCACGATCAGCTGGTTCTCTCGCTTGCATTTCCCTCTCACGCCTCGCTATCCTTTCTGAGATCTTTTGCGCCTGGAGGATTGCGATGAGCGAATATCAGCTCGGCGGCGGCTTGCGTCTCTTAACCGCGATAGAGAAAACTGAGGCCTTTGGCGAATTCCTGAAAACCCGCATGGTTCAAGCATTGGAGTCCGAAGACCCAGCGGAATTGCATTATCTCCTGGCTCAACTCGACGACTACCATTCCTATCTGTGGCGCTACTATAACAAGCTGGCGAAGGACAGGCCGGAACGAATGGATCCAGGCGTCTAGCAGGATGCTAAAAGGTTGGCGGGGCGGCTGGAACGATCCCTGTGCTCGCGCAACGCGCGGCCTCTGAAGGCCCTCGTTGGACGCGCGCAGTAGGGATCATTCCACCCACCCCTTATGAAGGATAGTTCGCTGCGGCCTTGCTGGACGGACCTGAGCATCCTGTTTATTGGCTGGCAACTGCGGGAAGAAACATTCGCATCATGATGATTCCGTCTACTGTTACGACTACGTCGTCCACGTTTCAATTCGCGACCGCCCTTTCGCGCAAGACCGACACGGAAGCTGCCGTCCGCGATCTTGCTGATGCGATTCGGACGCAATTCGGCGCAGCTCCTATCGATCTGGCCTTCGTCTTTTTCTCCGCCCACCATGCGGAGAAAGCCTCCATGATCTCGTCCATGCTGCAGAGCGAACTGCGGGCGCGGGTCTGTCTGGGCTGTTCCGGCGAGGGTGTGATTGCGGGGTCCGAAGAGATTGAAACCGCGGCAGCTCTGACCCTGTGGGTTGCCTGCCTTCCCCATGTCAAAGTGACTCCGCTCCGGCTTTCCGTCTCGCAGCTGCAGGATCAAATCCTCATGCCGGGGTGGCCTGAGCCAGGACTTGAGGATTCGACGTTTCTCCTCCTTGCCGATCCCTTTTCAACCCCGACGCAGGAAGTGCTGGCCCTCATGAACGACCGGTACCCCCAGGGCAAAGTCATCGGGGGCCTCGCCGGAGGAGGCCAGGATTCAGGCGAGAATCGACTCCTCCTCAACGATCAGGTTTTCGACGGAGGCCTGGTGGGGGTGCAACTCACAGGACCGATTGCGGTGCGAAGCGTTACCTCGCAGGGCTGCCGTCCGATTGGTGAACGGTTTGTCGTCACCAGGGCGGAGGGAAACCTCATCTATGAACTGGGCGGGGTTTCCGCGTTGAAGCGGCTCCAGGATGTGTTCGAATCTCTGGGCGGGCCTCAGCGCCGCGATGCCCACCGCGCATTGCACTTGGGAATCGTGATCGACGAACACCGGAGTCATTTCGAGCGAGGCGACTTCCTGGTTCGGAACCTCATCGGGGCGGACCAACAGGCCGGGGCCGTCGCGGTCGGAGAGGTCGTTCAGGAGGGCCAGACCGTGCAATTCCACCTGCGCGATGCAAAGTCTGCGAGCGACGACTTGCACTTTCTCCTGGCCACGGATCGCACGAAGCACCAGAGTCCTCCGCTCGGCGCTCTCCTGTTCAGCTGCTGTGGGCGCGGAGAGGGGCTTTTCGGCCGGCCTCATCATGATAGCGGGGTCGTGCAAGAACGGCTTGGCTCCATCCCGACGGCGGGATTTTTTGCCCAAGGCGAGATTGGCCCGGTCGGGGGGCGCAACTTCCTGCATGGGTACACGGCGAGTGTGGTGATTTTCGCCGAGCCTGAACCTCGTAAGGACCATCCCTGAGCGTCGTTTAGCCAGCGCTCGAAGAGAACTATCTGTCTGGAGGCTGGCAGGCAATTCTGCACGACGGAATTTTTACTTTCGGGTCATGCGCATTGTGGCAGAGTGACCGATGATCAAAAAAAGGAGCAGTCATGCCGTTTGAAGAAGCAGGGACCGAAGGAAAAGAAGTCACGACCTCATCGGGGTTGCAGTATATCGAGCTCACGGTCGGCACAGGCGCGACGGCAGAGGCGGGCCAGACCGTCACCGTGCATTACACCGGCTGGCTGGAAAACGGGAAGAAGTTCGACAGCTCCGTGGATCGGGGCCAGCCGTTTTCTTTCGCTTTGGGTGTCGGGCAAGTCATCAAGGGATGGGATGAGGGCGTCAAGGGCATGAAGGTGGGTGGCAAGCGAAAGCTGACCATTCCCTCCAAGCTCGGCTATGGCGCGCAGGGAGCGGGCGGCGGCCTGATTCCTCCCCACGCGACGTTGATTTTCGATGTCGAGCTGCTGGGCCTGTGAGCCACCCCATGCAACGTACCCCACTGATCACGCAGCACCAGGCCTGTGGCGGCAAACTCGTCGATTTCGCCGGATGGGAAATGCCCATTCAATACAGCGGTGTCTTGGACGAGTACCATACAGTCCGTTCTCAGGTCGGCCTCTTCGACGTGAGCCATATGGGACGGTTGTGGGTCTCCGGGTCTGGCGCGGTCCCGTTTCTCCAACGAGTCACGACCAACGATGTCGGGAAGCTTGCCGTCTCTCAGGCCCAGTACTCCATGGTCTGCAATGAGAATGGCGGCATCAAGGACGACATCTTCGTCTATCGGATCGCGTCGGATGAGTTTCTCCTCTGTGTCAATGCATCGAACCGCGAGAAGGTTTTGTCGTGGCTGCAAGTCCAGCTTGCGCAGGACAAGACGGTCCTCCTCGAAGATCGGTCGGTGAAAATGGCTCAGGTCGCCGTGCAAGGTCCTAAATCTCGCGAGCTCCTCATAAGCCTTGGCGGAACATCTCTCGAGGGACTCAAGCTTCACCATACCTGCGAGGGCACGATTGGCGGCTTTCCCTGTCTCCTGGCCAGGACCGGCTACACCGGTGAATTGGGCTATGAGATTTATATCGACGCAGACAAGGTCGGTCGTCTATGGGATCTGCTCATCGACAAGGGCCAGGCCTGGGGGCTCAAACCGGCCGGGCTCGGGGCGAGGGATTTGCTCCGTTTGGAAATGGGTTATCTGCTCTACGGCAACGACATGGGCGAAGAGACGACGCCACTTGAAGCCAACGCGGATTGGACCGTCAGTTTCCAGAAGGGCTCGTTCATCGGCAGCCAGGCGCTGTTGGCGCAGCAACAGGCAGGAGTGGCGCGCCGGTTCGTGGCCTTCGAACTCGTCGAGAAAGCCGTGCCGCGCCATGGGTTCAGAATTCTCGATCCCGCGACCTCTCAACCGATCGGCGAGGTTACCAGCGGTAATCTCTCTCCGCTCCTCCAGAAGGGGATCGGGTTGGGCTATGTGCCTGCGCGGTATGCGGAGCCCGGTTCTTCCATCCTGATTGAAATCCGCAGTAAGAGCGTCTTTGCCACCGTCGTCAAACCGCCGTTTTACAAGAAACGCAAGGCCTAGCCCGTGCAAAGCAAACGTATCTATACCGGTATGATCGTGAACGTGAACGTCGATACCGTCACCCTGCCCAACGGTCTCACGGTGGACTTGGAAGTGGTGCGCCATCCGGGAGCGGCTGCGGTGGTGCCGATGAAAGACGATGGCACGGTTATCTTGATCAGGCAGTTTCGCCATGCGGCAGCAGGGTTTATTTACGAAATTCCTGCGGGGAAATTGCATCCAGGTGAAGATCCTATCGCTTGCGCAGCGCGCGAACTGGAGGAGGAAATTGGATACAAGGCAGGCAAGCTCGAGCTCCTCTCCAGTATCTTTACCGCGCCAGGCTTCACCGATGAAGTGATCCATATCTATCTGGCGACCGGCCTGACGGTGGGGCGGCAACAGCTGGATCACGACGAGGTCCTTGAAGTGATCGAGCTGCCATTGCTGGAAGCGATCAAGATGATTGAGACCGGAGCGATCAGGGATGCGAAGTCGATCGTGGGATTACAGACGATCTATCTTCGAAACAGCAGGTAGGCAGAACGCACAAGGGGCCTCCCACTCGAAGCGGGAGACCCCTTAGCTGGCTCAATTCGCCGAAGAAAAGAGACTACTTGCCCTTCTCGTCTTTCTTCTTCTCGTCCTTCTTGTCGCCGAACGTGTCGGCGTGGCCGCCCTTCTTCTCGTCCTTCTTCTCTTTCTTCTCTTCGCCGTACACGAGGACGTGGCCGCCCTTCTTCTCGTCCTTCTTCTCCGCCTTCTTCTCTTCGGCCGCGAAGGAAGGAGCGCTGAACGTCACTGCCACTGCCACTGCCATGATCGCCATCAAGATGCTCTTCATAGTATGTAACCCCTTTTTAGTGGTTGAAGTTTGTGCCATTCCTCGGCACTTACCGATGTACTCAGCAAGCTTGGTGCCGGACCATGTACATTTTGCAATGATGAATAGTATCAATAAGTTGCGAGCGTTATTCGACCTGTTGACGAATGGCCTCGCCCCCGATTTTCTGGGGCAGAATGGTTAAGAGTTAGCTAAAGCGCCTCAAAGGCTGAAAACCTGTCGATGATGAAACCTTCAGCAACTCCTGCGACGAGGGCGATGGCGAGAGGTTCTGCGAAGAAGACGCCAAAAGCTCTTTTGGCGAAGAGGCTCCCGGACCATATTCGCCCGGGCCTGCTGGTGCTCTTCGTCGGGATCAATCCAGGTCTTCGCTCAGCGGCCATTGGCCGTCACTTTGCCGGCCACTCCAACCGTTTCTGGAAACTCCTATTCGAGTCGCAACTCGTCTCCGAGCCACTCACCTGCCAAGACGATTGGCGTCTGCCCGATTGGGGCCTTGGCCTGACGAACATCGTCCCGCGGCCCAGCGCGGGGATCGATGTGTTGAAGCCGAGCGAATATGCAGCGGGACGGAAGAGGCTTGCCGCCAGAGTTCAGCTGTATCAGCCCCATGTGGTGGCCCTGCTGGGGGTCACGATCTATCGCAGATTATTTCCGGAACACAAGACCGGAGGAATCAGCCTGGGATTACAGGGCAAGGTTTTGGCCGGTCGGCCAGTCTTTGTCCTGCCGAATCCCAGCGGCCGGAATGCGCATTATTCCTATCGCACGATGCTCTCGTCATTCCAGGCGCTCAAATGCCTTGAGCCGGATTAATTTTAAGAACGTGAGCCGGTCGATTCACAGATGCGCCTCAATCGTGCTATCTTCTGGCTTGTGAACCGCCAGGACCATTATTAGGGAGATCGCGACAATGAGCCTACTGACAGGCAAAACAGGACTGATCATTGGGGTTGCCAACAAGCACAGCATCGCCTGGGCCATCGCCCAATCTGCTGCGGGCCAGGGCGCCAAGCTGTTTTTCAACTATCAGGGTGAGCGGCTCAGGGAAAACGTCGAAGAGCTGATCGCGACCATGCCTGGCGCGAAAGCCTTTCCTTGCGACGTGGGAGACGATGCACAAATCGCAGCCTTGATGCAGAGCGTGGGGCAGGAAACCCCGAAGATCGACTTCCTTGTCCATTCAGTCGCCTTTGCCCCTCGTGAAGAACTCACCGGCCAGTTCGTGAATACGACGAGGCAGGGGTTTGCCACGGCCCTCGATGTCAGCGCCTATTCGCTCGTTGCCGTCACCAAAGCCGCCTTGCCCTTGATGACCGATGGAGGTTCCATCGTTACCCTCACCTACCTGGGAGCGGAACGGGTGGTGCCCCATTACAATGTGATGGGAGTGGCTAAGGCGGCCCTTGAAGCTACTGTTCGTTACCTGGCCAACGACCTCGGCCCGAAGAACATTCGGGTGAATGCCATCTCCGCCGGCCCGATCAAGACCCTGGCTGCCCGCGGCGTTTCTGGCATCAGCAAGATGGTGGATCACCATCGTGAGTTTGCGCCTCTCCGCCGCGCTACGGAACAGGGAGAAGTCGGCGACACGGCTCTGTTCCTGGTGAGTTCGCTAGGACGCGGAATTACCGGAGAAGTGATCTACGTGGACGGGGGGTATAACATTCTGGGGTCGCTCGCGTCGGCCGAGTGATTCGGTAGACGTCACTCGTCATCCGTCAATCGCAGAAAGGGAACAGTCCGGCACATCCTGGCTTCCTTCTCGTTTGACGAATGACGTCACTTCTTACTCCAGCGTCCGCCTGAGGGTTTTTAGCTTTCCTCGTTTCGTTTTACTCTCCAGCCTCCGCTGCTTCGACCCCTTCGTCGGTTTCGTGGCCCTGCGCTTCTTGCGCGGGACCGCCACGCTTTGAATGAGCTCGCAGAGCCGCGCAAGGGCATCCTCACGATTCTGCTCCTGACTCCGGTGCTGCTGCGCCTTGATCGTGATCACCCCATCCTCTGAAATTCGATTGTCTCTGAGCTTCATCAGCTCTTCCTTGTAGAGGGGGGGCAGCGAGGAGGCGGCAATATCGAACTGCAAATGGATCGCAGACGAGACCTTGTTCACGTTCTGTCCGCCGGCGCCCTGCGACCTCATCGCATGGATGTCGATTTCAGAATCGGGGATGATGACGTGTGAGGAGATGTGCAGCATAGGTTCAGCCTGAAAGATTGCTTGAAATGTGCAAAGCGGCCTGGATCGAATGACGACTGTACCGGATGAAGGTGTTTCTTGCTAGGCCTGCAGCTTCCGAATTTCTTGAAGTGCCCGTTCAATGTCATCCGATGAGGTGAGAAGGCTTGGCGCCAAGCGCGCATATTGCGTGGCGTAGGGAGTGACGCTCCCGATGATTTTCTTTTGCTTGAGCCGCTCGACCACTTGGCGCGGGGCCATCCCTGCCACGTCGAAACAGACGATCCCGGCCGACAGATCCTGCGACATCGGCGTATGCAATGTGATGTGTGGCATCTTTGCCAAGCCCTGCTTCATCTGCTGATTCAGTTCGTAGATCCGTTGGGTCACGCGGGCCTTGCCGATTATTTGATGGAACTTGAAGGCTTCGTCGAGCGCCCACCGGTGTTCGAAGGAATGGAATCCGCCAGGAGTCATGTAGGAGGACTTCGGCAACTCCTTTGGCGGGATGAGCTCCATCCAGATATCGTAGGCCTGGGTAGTGAAGGTGGGGATGATGGGGTTGGCGATAGGCCAGGCCCTCTGATGACCCCAGACCAGGCCGGTTCCTCGCGGACCGAACAGCCACTTGTGCGTTCCTGCAATCAGGAAATCGCAGCCCACCTCGGAGAGGCGGAAATTTTCAACGCCCAGGGCATGAACCCCATCCACGCAGAAGATCACTCGGTCCTGCTCCGCGCGGGAGCTGTTCAGTTGCTGAATGGCCTGAGCCATCTCCTGGATCGGCAGCTTCAGGCCTGTGCTCGAATGGACCCAGGTGACCGCGACGACTCTGGTGTGGGGTTTGATGTTTGCAGTCAGGTTGTCGAGGAGTTCCTGCCGCGACACATTTTTGAGTGAGCGATAGAGCGGAATCTGGCGCACCGTGGCGCCGGTCCGCTCCGCGCGAAGCTTCAAGGATATTTCTGTCGAATAATGATCGTGCCGGGTCGTGAGGATTTCCTGGCCTTCGCGCAGGGTGAGGCCTCCATAGAGGAGCCCCAGCCCCATCGTCGTGCTGTCGGTCAAGGCAATTTCCGTCGGATCGACCCCCAGATAGTCTGCCGCAGCTCGGAGCACCGCTGCCTCCTGCTGTTCTTCATGCTCAAACCAATAGCCGATGGGATCGGCATCCAGTCCGCGCCTATGCCGTTCGATGGCAACTCTGACCGGAGCCGGATGGGAGGCAAGAAAGAACCCGGCCAGTTGGATAAAATCGCGGGAGAGTTGAAATTGTTCACGCACTGTTTGCCAGTTATCGAGCTTCGGCGGTGCGTGAGCGAAGGATTTGGGAAGAGGGGCCTCGGCGGCCAGCAATGAGGCCCCGATGGCCAGTCCGCTACGGATGAGAAAGTCGCGCCGGTCGATCGTACCCATGGCAACCTCCTTCTTGGAAGAAGAACGTTCGGGCAGGCTTCACTCTACTGCGATGAGCGGATGGTGGCAAGCGGGACTATGGCGGCGCAGCCTAGGAATAGCTCTCAATGGGGGGGCAGGTGCAGATGAGATGGCGATCGCCGTAGGCTTCGTCGATGCGGCTCACGCTGGGCCAGAACTTATGGTCGCGGACCCAGGGGGCGGGAAAGGCCGCCTCTTCACGGCTGTAGGGCCTGGTCCATTCGGAAGCTGTAACCACCTGCGCCGTGTGGGGCGCATTCTTCAAGAGATTGTTCGTGCGGGGCTGGCGGCCCTCGATGATGGCCTGTATCTCGGCGTGGATCGAGATCATGGCCTCGCAGAACCGGTCCAGCTCGGCTCTCGATTCGCTTTCCGTCGGTTCGATCATGAGGGTCCCTGCGACCGGGAACGACACAGTCGGAGCATGGAACCCGTAATCCATCAATCGCTTTGCCACATCCATGGCTTCGACTCCCGCAGTCTCCTTGAACTGGCGAAGGTCGAGAATGAATTCGTGCGCCACGAACCCGGCCTTGCCTCGATAGAGGATGGGATAATATTTCTCCAGCCTCTTGGCCATGTAGTTGGCGTTCAAGATCGCCACCTGCGTCGCCTTCGTCAATCCGTCCCGTCCCATCAGGGCGATGTAGACCCAGGAAATCGTCACGATGCTGGGACTGCCATAGGGAGCTGCCGAGACTGGGCCGATGGAATCTTTTCCGCCCAGGCGCGTGACCGGATGGCCGGGAAGGAATGGCGTCAGATGGCGCGCCACGCCGATCGGTCCCATCCCGGGACCGCCGCCGCCATGGGGGATGCAAAAG
Organism: Nitrospira lenta; assembly: GCA_945905765.1. Taxonomy (GTDB): domain Bacteria; phylum Nitrospirota; class Nitrospiria; order Nitrospirales; family Nitrospiraceae; genus Palsa-1315. Next base: position 2,218 of record CAMDPZ010000001.1, on the reverse strand, counting down.
GTCTTGTGCAGATTCAGATGGCAAACATCCGCGCCGATGTCGCCGGGGCGGCAGAGTCCCACTTGGGCATTCATGTTGGCTCCATCCATATAGACTTGTCCGCCATGCGTATGGACGATTTGGCAGATGCGCCGCACATCCGCTTCGAAGACTCCGTGAGTCGAAGGGTAGGTCAACATGAGCGCCGAGAGGCGATCGCGATGTTGCGCGGCCTTGGCTTCAAGGTCGTCTAAATTCACATTGCCCTGTTGATCGCAGGCGACCACCACCACCGTCATGCCTACCATGGCAGCGCTGGCCGGATTTGTGCCATGCGCGGAGACGGGAATCAAACAGACATCCCGATGCAGGTCCCCGCGGCTCCGGTGGTAGGCCCGGATCACCATCAGACCCGCATACTCGCCCTGTGAGCCGGCATTCGGCTGCAAGGACACGGAGGAGAATCCGGTAATCTCGGCCAGCCAGGCCTCCAGCTGACGGAACAGTTCCTGATAGCCTTTGGTTTGCTCCTGCGGCGCAAAGGGATGGAGCCGCGAGAACTCCGGCCAGGTGACCGGCAGCATTTCTGACGTCGCGTTCAGCTTCATGGTGCAGGACCCCAGGGGGATCATCGAATGGACGAGCGACAGGTCCTTTGCCTCAAGGCGGTGGATGTACCGCAGCATCTCATGTTCCGAATGGTAGCGATTGAAAACCTCGTGGGTCAGGTAGGCGCTGGTGCGGGATAGGTTCGCAGGGAAGCTGGTGGTGACGCTGCGGCTTAAGCCCTTTATCTGAAAGGGCAGCTGATCGTGGCCGGTAAAAATTTCGAACAGGCATCTGATTTCTTCTTCCGAACTCACTTCGTCCAGCGCAATTCCGATGGAATGGTCCTCGTACGAACGAAGGTTGATGCAGGCCTTACTGGCTCTGGCCAAAATAAGATTGGCCTGCGCCTTCGTCAGCCGGACTAGAACCGTATCGAAGTAGGCTTCTGTTCCGACATCGAACCCGAGTTTCCGCAAGCCTTCCGCCAGCACCACCGCCATGCCATGCACCCGTTCGGCAATCTTCCGCAAACCCTCCGGCCCATGGTAGATCGCATACATGCTGGCCATGATGGCCAAGAGCACCTGCGCCGTGCAGATGTTGCTCGTGGCCTTCTCACGCCGGATATGTTGCTCGCGTGTCTGGAGCGATAGGCGGCTGGCCGGTTTTCCCGTGGCATCCTTGGAGACGCCGACGATACGTCCCGGCATCTGCCGTTTGAACGATTCAGCGGTCGAAAGAAAGGCAGCGTGGGGGCCGCCGAATCCGAGCGGGACTCCGAATCGCTGGGTGGACCCGATGGCGATGTCGGCCCCGAACTCTCCCGGTGAACGCAAGAGGGTCAAGGCCAAGAGGTCCGTGGCGACCACCACAAGCACTCCGGCTGCATGAGCCTTTATCACCAGTTCACTGTAATCCACGACAGAGCCGTCCGTGGCGGGATATTGGAGAAGGATGCCGGCCAACTGCGGATTGGAGAAGTCGAGGGTTTGCGTTTGCCCCACATGCAGCGTCATGCCCAGCGGCTCGGCTCTCGTGTGCATCACCGCAATGGTCTGGGGATGGCAGTTGTGCGACACGAAAAACTCTTTCCGTTCGCTGCCGGCTGAACGGGAAATGGCGAGACACATGGCCATCGCCTCCGCTGCTGCCGTGGCTTCATCCAGGAGCGAGGCGTTGGCGAGGGGCAAGCCGGTGAGGTCGGTCACCAGCGTTTGAAAATTCACCAGGGCTTCCAGGCGGCCCTGGGCAATCTCCGCCTGGTAGGGCGTGTATTGGGTGTACCAGGCCGGGTTTTCGAAAATGTTGCGTTGGATCACGCCGGGCGTGACGCAGTCGTAATAGCCCATGCCGAGCAATGAACGGCAGAGGGTGTTTTGCGCGGCGATGGAGCGGATTTCTTGCAGCACGGCCTGCTCGCCGCGGTGGAGTGGCAGATCCAGGTCTTTTTGCAGCCGAATGTCGGATGGCACGGTCGCGACCGTCAACGCTTCCAGCGACTGTAAGCCGAGCGTTCCCAGCATCTCGCCGACCTCCGCGTCGGTGGGACCAAGATGGCGATGAATAAAGGTGTCGGTCGGGCTGAGGAAGTCCGGTGTAGCCATGGCGTTCGTCTTGTCCTTCGGATAGATGTCGTTGGTCGAGAACTCGCTCTATCGACTGAGCCGTTTGCGGCCCGCAGAGTACCATG